>JAJZVE010000427.1 GCA_021845835.1 Pseudomonadota bacterium
CCGATCTAGGAGGCGCGCATGGTCGGCGAGCGGATCGAAAGCCTGCGCCGCTCCGGTCACGCGCTGGCGGAGAGCGCCGTGCTGGTGCGCGCCGGCTTCCAGACCCGCGCGTTCGAGGAACGGCTGATCACGCTGGGCGTGCCGTATCGCGTGGTCGGCGGCCTGCGCTTCTACGAACGCGCCGAGATCCGCGACGCCATCGCCTATATGCGGGTGCTGCACCAGCCGGCAGACGATCTGGCGTTCGAGCGCATCGTCAACGTGCCGCGCCGCGGCATCGGCGAGCAGGCGTTGCGCAACATGCACCAGATATCCCGCGACCGCGGCATCCCGCTTTCTGCGGCAGCCGCGGCGCTGGTCGCGGAAGGCGGCTTGCGCGGCAAGGCGCGCGAGGCGCTGCATGCGCTGCTGGCCGGCTTCGTTCGCTGGCGCGAACACCTGCCGCAGGACGGCCACGTCACCACTGTCGCAACGCTGCTCGACGAGAGCGGCTATGCGGAAATGTGGCGCCAGGATAAATCCGCCGACGCACCCGGCCGGCTGGAGAACCTGAAGGAGCTTGTGCGTGCGCTGGCGGATTTCGAGACGCTGGCCGGGTTCCTCGACCACGTCTCGCTGGTGATGGAGAACGAGGAGAACGCGGAAACCGACCGCGTCAGCCTGATGACGCTGCACGCCGCCAAAGGTCTCGAATTCGACACGGTGTTCCTGCCCGGCTGGGAGGAGGGGCTGTTCCCGAACCAGCGCGCGATGGACGAGAACGGTGCGAAGGGGTTGGAGGAGGAGCGGCGCCTCGCCTATGTCGGGCTGACGCGCGCACGCCGCCGCGCCATCGTCAGCCACGCCGCGAATCGCCGCATCTACGCCAACTGGCAGAGCAGCATCCCGAGCCGCTTCCTCGACGAACTGCCCGACGAGCATGTCGAGCGCAGCGGCTCGGCAGCGTTGCAGCGCGACCGCATGATCGCGGCGCCGGCAATGTTTCCCGGCCAGTTCCCGCTACTGGCGCGACGCACGAAGATCATCGAGGACTGGGAGCAGCCGGCGCGCCCGGCGCGTGAGCAGGCGATCGAGGTCGGCGCGCGCGTGTTCCACCAGAAATTCGGCTACGGCACCGTCACCGCTGCCACCGACGACCGGCTCGACATCGACTTCGATAAGGCGGGCAGCAAGCGCGTGCTGGATCGGTTCGTGGAGCGGGCATGACCCCCCGCCGCCACGCGACGGTGCTGGAAACCGTCTCCGTCACCGTGCCCGAGGATGCGATGGAGGCCTACGAGGCGGCTATCGGCCAGGTCTGCGGCACGGTCGGCTTCTTCCTCGATGACGCAACCGGCCTCTGGACCGTCGAGGGCGTGAAGGACCAGGGCGCGGGCGAACCCGAACTCGCCGCCGCCCTCGCCCTCGCCGCGCTGGCCACCGGCCACGAAGCCATCCCCGCGCGTCGCGCGACGGAGGCGGAGGGCTGGCTCGCGCGTACGCACGCGGCATTTCCCGAGCAGCATATCGGCCGCCGCTTCGCGGTGCGCGGCACGCATCTTTCCGGGCCGCGCGCGCCCGCGCGGATCACGCTGGTGCTCGACGCGGCGGTCGCGTTCGGCTCCGGCGAGCATGGCTCGACCCGCGGCTGCCTGCGCGCGCTGGAGCGGGTGGCGTGGCGCCGGCCGCGCCGCATCCTCGATCTCGGCACCGGCACCGGCATTCTCGCGATGGCGGCGGCGTCGCTGCTGCACCGCCCGGTGCTGGCGACCGATATCGAGCCGTGGTCGGTTCGCGTGGCGCGCGCCAATGCCGTGCGCAACGGTCTTGCGGATCGCGTGCGCGTGCTGCGCGCCGACGGCTGGCACAGCCGCGCGCTGCGCGGGCAGTCCTACGACCTGGTGTTCGCCAACATTCTCGCCCGCCCGCTGACGCGCATGGCGGCCGATCTGGCGCGGCACCTGGCGCCGGGCGGCATCGCCATCCTGGCCGGGCTGCTGGCGCGGCAGGCGCGCTGGGTGTTGGCGGCGCACCGGCGGCACGGGCTTGTGCTGCGCGCCACGGTGCGCGAAGCCGACTGGGCGACGCTGGTGCTGCAGCGGCCACGCAAGGGGGACGGGACGGCATGATCGAGAGTGAAAGAAAATTCGATCCGCGCAGCGGGTTCCGACTGGACGGGCAGGTGTGCCTGATCACCGGCGGCGCGCGCGGCATCGGTCGGGCGGTCGGGTTCGCCGCCGCGCGTTCCGGCGCGCGCGTGCATCTGCTGGACCGCGACGGCGACGCGGCAGCGGCGACCGCCGCCGATATCATGGCCGAGGGCGGCAGCGCCGTGGCGCATACGCTCGACGTGACCGACGAGGCGGCGCTGGTGGCGACGTTCGACGCCATCGCGGCGCGGGAAGGGCGGATCGACGCGCTGGTGAACAACGCCGGCATGGCGATGCGCCGTCCGTCCATCGACTTGCCGCGCGCGGAGTGGGACCGCGTGGTCGAGCTCAATCTGACCGCGGTGTTCCTGTGCGCCCGCACCGCGGCGCGCCACATGCTGGCGGGCGGGGCGGGCGCGATCGTCAACCTCGCCTCCATCATGGGGCTGTCGGGCGGCGGCCTCTATCCGAACATCTCCTATCAGGCGACCAAGGGCGCGGTGGTGAACCTGACGCGCGCGCTGGCGGTGGAGTGGGCGCCCGGCATCCGGGTGAACGCGGTGGCGCCGACCTGGGTGCGCACCGACTTCATCGCGCCGCTGCTGGCGCAGCCCGACCTGATCGCGCGCATCGAAGCGACGATGCCGATGCGCCGGCTGGCCGAGGCGGAGGAGGTGGCGGCGGCGGTGCTGTTCCTGCTGTCGCCGGCGGCGGCGATGGTGACGGGGCACACGCTGCCGGTCGATGGCGGCTTCCTGGCGCAGTGACGGCTACGCCGCGCGCAGCCGCCGCACCATGCGTGGGATGAAGGCCGCCAGCGCCAGCACGCCAAGGCCGAGCAGCCCGTAGCGCAGCCCGGTTGCGTCCCCGTCCACTGTCGCCCGACCGGCATAGCCGAGCCACGTATAGGCGACCGAGCCGGGGATCGTGCTCAACGCGGAGGCGGCAATGTATGGCCAGAAGCCGATGCGGGTCAGCCCGAGCGCGTAGTTGAGCAGCGCGTAAGGGACGATGGGCACCAGCCGCACCGTGGCCACGAAGCGCCAGCCGTCTGCCTCCACCCCCGCGACCAGTCGCCCGAGCCGCCCGTCGATGCGCCGCCGCACCCAGTCGGCGGCCAGATAGCGCGCGACCAGGAAGGCCGCGGCGGCGCCGAGCGTGGCGCCGACGAGGTCCAGCACCGCCCCCCACACTGGCCCGAACACGGCGCCGCCGGCGATACTGAGCAACGCCGCCGGGAATAGCAGCACCGCGCCCATCGCATAGACGAGCACGAACAAGGCCGGCGCCCACAAACCGAACCCGGCCAGCCGATCGGCAAGCGCGGTCGGCTGCAGCGCGGCGCGGTGCGCGGCGAGCCAGATCGCTGCGGCAGCAAGCAGCAGCAGCAGCACAAGCCGCGGCAGGACGGCACGAAAGGGCATCGGGTTGACCTTCATCGCTGGCAAAGAGCGTCCGGCGGCGACTTGCCACAGAGCGGACGCGGCGGCGAGGGCAGGGCGCAACAGCAAAGCCGCACCAGATCGGCACTGGAAGATTACATCCCTGTAAGGTATATCCTTCCCACCATTCTCTCCCCGAACAGATCGAGTGTCCGCGGAGAAGAAAGAAGTAAAGGGGAAACGATGAGCCTGACCGTGTCCAACGGCTGGACGATAAATGTCACATCGATCCTGTCGCCGTTCAGCAATGTGCTCGTTGATGGCGGCGGCACCCTCGACGTATCAAATGGTGGCACCGCCTATGCGACGACGGTCAGCGGCCTGGTGGAGGTCGGTTCCGGTGGCACGGTGAGCGGGAGCCTGATCAGCGCCGGCGGGACGCAGATCGTGTCCTCCGGCGGGGTGGCGCTGGCGACCGGCATCGCCTGGGGCGTCGAGCAGGTCGTCGGCGGCCATACGACCGGCACCACCATCTCCAACTACAATGCCTCGCAAATCGTCTCCAGCGGCGGGATCGCGGAAGCGACCAACGTCAACGGCGGCACGCAGAACATCATGGCTGGCGGCACTGCGCTCGCGACCAACCTTGGCCAGAACGGCGAGCAGATCGTCTATTCCGGCGGCATGGCCATCGACACGGTGGTCAGCGGCACGAGCGTGCAGATCGTCTCCGCCGGCGGCACCGCGATCGACACAGTCTTCAGCGGCGCTGCGATCTTTGTTGGGGGCCTGGGTATCGACGGCGGCACGGCGATCCTCTCCGGCGCCGCCCAAGGGCAAGCGGCCGTGACGTTCGGCTCCGGCGGCGGCACGCTGGAGATCAGCGGCACCGTCATGCCGTCTGTCACGATCGACGGCATGGCCTCGGCCGGTGCGGCGGCGAGCGACCTGATCGACCTGCCCTCGGTGGCGTTCGATCCTACCGGCAGCGCAATCCTGGACAAGAGCAACGTGCTCAGCTTCTTCGAAGGCGGGCAAAGCTACGCGCTCGCGTTCGATCCGACCCAGGACTTCAGCGGCGAGGCGTTCTGGTTCTCCGCCGACAGCAGCGGCGGCACGCAGATCGTTCTCGCCGCCGCCTGCTATGCCGCCGGCACACGCATCGCAACGACGCGCGGCCTCGTACCGGTGGAGGCGTTGACGGTGGGCGAGACCGTGCGGCTGGCCGAAGGAGGCACGGCCCCGGTGGTCTGGCTCGGCCATCGCCGCGTCGATTGCCGGCGGCATCCGCGGCCGCGGGACGTGCTGCCGGTGCGCATCGCGGCGCATGCTTTCGGCCTCGACCGCCCGTGCCGCGACCTGTGGCTTTCGCCCGACCATGCGGTGTTCGTCGATGGCGTGCTGATCCCGGTGCGCTACCTGCTCAACGGCGCGACGCTGGCGCAGGAGGAGGCGGTGGCG
>JAJZVE010000428.1 GCA_021845835.1 Pseudomonadota bacterium
CCGCAAATCCGGCGCCGAGATGGCCCGGCTCTACGGCGTCAGCCCGCCGACTGTGTCGCGCATCGTCGGACAGCACCGGGCCGCGCTGGCTTAGCGTGCAGTTTTGTACAAATCGTGTAGTGACCCCTACATCGAGGGCGCCGGCCTCGCCGATGATCCGAAGGGGCCGCTGTTCCGCACGATCGGCCGCGGCACCGGCCGGCTGACCCGCACGCCGCTGGCGCAGGCGAACGCCTACGCGATGATCCGCCGGCGGGCGGCGGCGGCCGGGATCGCGACCCGGCTGGGCAACCACAGCTTCCGGGCGACGGGGATCACGGCGTATTTGAGGAACGGCGGCACGCTGGAGAAGGCGGCGCAGATGGCGAACCACGCCAGCACGCGCACGACGCAACTCTACGACCGCCGGCGCGAGGAACTCAGCCTCGACGAGGTGGAGAGGATCAGGGTGTGAGCCAGCGGTCGCTTGAGGAAGACAGCGGACGTTCGACGGTTGACCCGCCGAATGGGATCGGGACCGCCGCGGCAGATTTTGAGGTGCATTCTCCACGCCTTGAACTGACAAAGCCCGCAAGTGTTAGCGGCGGCGCAAATCCGCGCATAAACGGCGCATCTTCGTTACGGGTCAGCCACGCCCGCCGCTGGGGTAGCACTTAGGCAGGCGGGCACCGTCTCCCGGGTCCCCAGTGTGCCTGGACGGCAAACCCCCTGTAAACGCTGGCCTTCGGCCACCGCCTTCGGCCACCGCCTTCGGCGGCTGACGGCGTTGACAGGGGGCTTGCCGTCCAGCCCTTCTGCCATGATGGCCTAACGGCAATTTCCGCGCCAACTTTTCGCCCACCGCCATATTTACGCGGATTCTGACCGCCATCGACAGCAAGCGAATGTTTGAGCAGCAGCACGGCGCGCGCTGGGCGCCCGCGGCGCTCCTGCGCCGCCTCGCCGAGACCGGCACCCCGCCTGCGACAGGCCAAGCCGGGCCGGGCGATGTAGGCGATGCGCCGCCAGCCTCGGGAGGCCGGCTCATTACCCGTCGCTTTGCGGTGTCGGGCGTGGCGTCCGCTATGCGCCCGATCGCGATGCCGTCGAGATCGTGACGACGCGGAACGCTGGGTTCCTGATCCCCCGGCAGTGGATCAGCGCGTTGCAAGAGGTGTCTGCGGAGGATCTGGCAAGGCTGGAGGTTTGGCCAGACGGATCGGCGATCGAACTCGAAGACCGGGGCATCCACATCAGCGTGCACGGCTTGGTGACCGCGATCCTGCCCACCACGGCTATCGTAACGGTACAGAGATGGGTTGCGGCGCCCGGAGGCGCCGCGCTGACAGGCATGAGGAGGCTGGCTATACGTGCTTGAAGCGCACGAAGCCGAGAGCAAGCAGGCCAGACCCGAGCAGAAGCATGGAAGCCGGTTCCGGCACCTGAGGCACCGGAATCGCCGCCGGCGGGGACGCCAGGGTGGAGGAAGAGCTGGTGGCGAGGCTTGTTTCGGTGAGGTCGATGATCTGGCTGGTCGGGCTGGCCGCTGTGCTCAGATTGGGATCAAGGTGCAACAACGCGGCGCCGGGCGTAAAGTTGCCGAGCAGATAAAGCGACGCAGATTCGCTGTTACCGGAGCCGGAACCGCCGATGACCGTGGCGGACGTGGCGGTAAACGTGCCGTAGTCGCTGCTGCCCGAGAAAAAATCGATCGAATAGGCGCCCGGATTCGACAAGGTCAGCGTTGTCAGGAAGTTGACGCCCCCGCCGACATAGGTCCCGACGGGAATATAGGCGTAGTCCCCGTTCGAACTGCCGCTGCCGCCGTTCGCCGAGACACCCGTGAAGGTAAACGTGGTGGCGGAATGGAGGTCGGTCCCGCCGCTGAACGTCGTGCCGTTGGTGGTGCTGGTCCCCAACGCCCCGGTCATGATCGTCGTTGCCATCGCCGCTCCAGGCGCCATCGCCACAGCCAGAGCCACGCCGGAGCCGAAGATGATGCCGTGCGTCCATATGCGGACAGATTGCGACGATCGTGCCATTAGCCTCGCTCCCGGTTTGATGACGACGAATTACGCTAACAGCCACGAACGACGAACAGCAGGATCGGAATCTACTCAGGGGACGGAGGATCGAGCGGCTGGTTGGCCCGTTGGGGGCCGGGATCGCGACCCGGCTGGGCAACCACAGCTTCCGGGCGACGGGGATCACGGCGTATTTGAAGAACGGCGGCACGCTGGAGAAGGCGGCGCAGATGGCGAACCACGCCAGCACGCGTACGACGCAGCTCTACGACCGCCGGCGCGAGGAACTCAGCCTCGACGAGGTGGAGAGGATCAGGGTGTGAGCCAGCGGTCGCTTGAGGAAGACAGCGGATGTTCGACGGTTGACCCGCCGAATGGGACCGGGGCCGCTGCGACAGATTTTGCGGGTGGCCCGCCGGTCCCGGAGACCATCCCCCGGTCGGCCGAATCGCCTGCCAAGCGGGCGCCGGCGCGTCGTGAGCCATGGGCGCCATGGATGGAGGTGGTTCTGGCCGACTGGCGCGCGCGGTGGCCGGCGGCCTTTACGAAGCCGGTGCCGCTGGCGCTCGGGATTTCTGGGCACATCAAGACGGTGCTGCGGGCCGAGGGCAAGGTCGTCGATCGCAAGACGATCGGGGTGACCCTGCATCGCTGGACGATGCAGGGAACGTATCTGCGTGCCGTGGTGCGGGGGGAGCTGCGCCGCAACCTGGACGGCAGTGCGGCTGGTGTGCCCGACGAGGCAGCGCGGCAGTATGCGCAAACGGTATTGGACGAGCGGGCGGCGCGGCAGGCGGCAAAAGCGCGCGCAGCCGAGGATGTTGGTAAGCCGGGATAGGATGTTCGATCTGTCGGCCGATGCGGGAAGGGCCGACACGTTGCCGTGCCGGCCCTCATTTCCTTGACGGTCATCGGCGTCCCCGCCTGTACCGTGCGGGCAGGATAGCACGATTCGCCGGGCCGACCGCAAGCGGGCGATTTCCTTGGGCAAATATCCCGCGGGGAGCGCGAGGGGTGCGAAACCCCTCGCTGGAGCCGCACGCGGCACTTTTGCAACGGCTTGCGCGCGAGGCTTTGCGCACGATTGCATGATGTTCTCGACGCGAATCACGGAAGCCGGCATGCTGTGACGCGGCGCGGCTGAGTCGAGTCGCGCCGTATCCGTCAACTTTCTGGAGAACACGAGACCCAGAAGCAGCAAAGCCCGCCGAGGGGCGGGCCGTGCATGCCGGCCGAGGCCGGAGAAACTCGAGTGTCTGGACAACACCGAGCTTCTCCCAACTCAGGCCCTTCGTCAAGCGGAAACCCTATTTCCGCTGATGGGTGGTTTTGTGCCGAGTTCCGGCCCTCCCGGCGGGTTGCTGTGCAACCCGAAGGGAGAATTCATGCCTCCGCTTGCCCTGAGCCTGCCCCCCCTGCCCGGCTTTGCCTGGCCGAAGACCCATGCCGCCTGGCCGGTATGGTCGGACAGCACGATCAAGGAGATTCGCTTCCAACCCATGCCGAAGAAGGCGGCGGTGCGCCTGTGGCATCGCGCCCGCGACTTCGACCGCCAGACCCGGCGCAAGGATCACCACGGGGGAGCCGTGGGGCATGCCGCGCTGCAAGTGCTGCATGCGCTGATCTTCGACTTCCTGAACTACGCCAGCGGCCGGCTCGACCCGTCCTATGCGGCGATCGCGCGCAAGGCGAATGTGTGCGAGCGCACCGTCGCCAGGGCGCTCAAGCGGCTGCGCGAGCTCGGCATCCTGAATTGGGTGCGGCGCTGCGCCGAGAGCTGGCGCGACAGCCGGTTCGTGCTTGAGCAGGAGACCAACGCCTATGCCGTGCTGCCGTCGTCGCAGTGGCGCGGCTACAGGGAGCCGCCGGAGGCCCCGCCGCCCATGCCGGGTACTTGGGGCGACCACCCTCCCCTGCCCTCCCTGCTGGCCCAGGCGGCGGCCGAGCGGCGCGCCGGCGGCACGTTGCGGGGCGTGGTCGGGATCCTCGACAGCGATCCGCGCGACGCGCTCGCGGCGGCGCTAGCGCGGCTCGGTCGGGCGATGCAATCGGGAAATCCGCAGTGATTTACCGGACTGCACCCCGTGCGGAGAAACACTCCCCCAACTTTATTTCCCCTGACGGCATGACCTGACCAGACCCAACAGAGAAGAGATGCGAAGCGCGCCAAGAGGCGCGCATAGGGTCGCTTTGCCTCGGGGGCGCTGCCCCCGAACCCCTGGGATATTTAAACAAGGAAATTACAAGTTGGAGGCCAACCGGCGGGCGGGGATCGCCGGGTCGCCGGTGCGATCAGGCGGTCCCGCCGAAGGCCGCGAGTGCCGTGGCGATCGGCAGGAACAGCGACATGGGCCGACTTGCGAAGGGCTGGAAACCGACATGCCGGTAGAAGGCGGCTGCCGCCTCATCCTTGGCATCGACGACGAGGGCGAAGATCGACGGATCAGCATTGGCCGCGCGCCGCGTCGCATCCATGATAAGCGCGCCGCCGAGGCGCTGGCGGCGGAACCGCTGATCGACGGCAAGGCGACCGATCAGGCCGGCCGGAAGCGCGGCATAGCGTGGCAGGCGCTTCGTCAGCTCCGGCGGCAGATCAGCGAGCGGAAAACTGGTCGCCGCAAAGGTGTAGTATGCCGCTATCGTGCCGGCGGCATCGAGGGCGACAAAGCAGTTGCTGACCCGCCGCCGCATGTCCTGCGTCGCCAGCTCGTGGAGATAGCGGTCAAGCGGCGGAACCCCGCAGGAAAACGCCTTGCGATCATGCGACGCGGCGAGAGGTTCGACCGTGAAGGTCAACGTCACGCATCGGCCTTCTTGATCAAGGAGCGATACGCCACGGCCGCGCGCAGCAAGGCGGCGTTCGGCGGCGGCGGGTTGAGAATGGCCTCGGCGAAGGCGCGCTGATCCTCGATCGACAGGCGGATGATCTGCGTTTCCTCGATCGCGCGCTGCGCCGCGTCCTG
>JAJZVE010000429.1 GCA_021845835.1 Pseudomonadota bacterium
CGATCTGACCGCGACGCCGCCGGCATCACCGCCGGCGAGGCCGTGCTTGCGCTCGACCGGGTCAAGCGGGAATCGGGCGGCACGACCGCGAACCGCACTCTATCCTATGCGCGGGGCTGCTATGGCTGGGCGATGAAGCGGCGCATGCTGGCGGGCAATCCGTTTGCCGGTATCGAGCGCCCGGCCCGTGAAACGCCGCGTGAGCGCGCGCTTTCCGTGGCCGAGTGCGGCGCTATCTGGCGGGCGGCGGAGACCATGCGCGGCCCGTTCGGTTCGATCGTGCGGCTGCTGCTGCTGACCTTGGCCCGGCGGGATGAGATCGTCGGGCTTCAATGGGACGAGATCGCCGCCGACTTCGCGACCTGGACGTTGCCTTCGACCCGCGCCAAGAACGCCCGCGCGCATGTCGTGCATCTCTCGGCGCCGGCGCGGGAGATCCTGGAAACGACGCCGCGCTTTCATCGCTGCCCGCTGGTGTTCACGACGAACGCCCGTGCGCCGGTTTCCGGCTTCTCGAAATTCAAGGCCGCGCTCGACCGCCAGCTTGCCGCGCAGGGAACGCCGCTCGATCCCTGGACGCTGCACGATTTCCGCCGCTCGGGCGTGACCTGGCTGGCCGGTGCCGGGTTCCCGCCGCATGTCTGCGATAAGCTGCTCAACCACGTTGGCGGCACGATCTCGGGCGTTGCGGCCGTTTATCAGCGCAACCAGTTTCTCCCCGAGCGTGCGCGCGCCTTGGATGCCTGGGCCGCCGCCATCCTCGCCGCCGCCGAAGGCAAGGCCGAGACGCCGAACGTCATCGCGCTGCGCGGGTGAGCGGCATTGCTAGACTTGCGGCTTGGCCGTATTTGGCCGTATATAGTCGCATGGAGATCGAGTTTGACGACGCCAAGGACGCGGCGAACCGTCTCAAGCATGGCGTGCCGCTCGCCCTTGGCGCCGTGGCGCTCGAAAGCCTGATCGGCGAGACGTTGGACGATCGCCGGGACTATGGCGAGACCCGCATCAACGCCTTCGGGCTGATCGCCGGACGGCTCTATGTCTGCACATACACAAAGCGCGGCCCGGTCTATCGGATCATCTCGCTTCGCAAGGCCAGCCGCCGGGAGCAAGGACTATGGCAACCGTGAAAGTGACCCCCGACCTGATCGCCAAAGCCATGCGCGAGACCGATTGGCAGGCGCAAGACGCCAGGACGGATGCCGATATCGCCGCCGAGGTGGCAAGCAACCCCGACGCGGCGCCGATCCTCGATGACGCCGCTACCGCTCGCGCGCTCGCGAAGCTGATCCGCCAGCGTCTCGGGATTTCACAAATCGAGTTTGCCGCACGCTTTCGCGTGCCGGTCGGCACCCTCCGCGATTGGGAACAAGGCCGCAAGAAACCCGATGCGCCGGCCCTCGCCTATCTCCGCGTCATCGCCCGCGATCCCGAGGCCGTGATGCGCGCTCTCGCCGCCTGACACGAAACGCGCCGACGCCATCGACGTTGACCTTGAGGATTATCACTGATGACCGAAACGCCCCGCTCCGCCCTGCCGCCGATGCACCCCGGCGAACTGCTGCGCGAGGATATCCTCCCCGCGCTCGGCCTGCCCCGCCAGGATATCGCCCGAGCCCTCGGCATCTCCCGCCAGGCGCTCCATTCGATCCTGCACGGCCGCGCCGCCATCTCGCCGCTGATGGCCCTCAAGCTGGGCCGGCTATGCGGCAACGGCCCCGATCTCTGGATAACCATGCAAACCCGCTACGACCTCGCGCACACGGCCGAGGCCCGGCGCGCCGAGATTGACGCGGTGCCGCCCCTGCACGCCGCCTGACACGAAACGGGCCGGGCAGCGTTCCCGCGCTGATCCCGGCCCTCGACCGCCAAGGAGATGACCCATGGCCGACCGTAAAGCCGAAGATAGCACCGCCCCGAAAGCCCGGGAAGCGCCCCACCGTCACAACGCGGAGTTAATCCGGCGCATCCTCATAACGCATTATGGGAAAGATGTGCGCCTTCCGCCGGCTGACCATTTCACGATAGTTGCCTTGGTGGCGGCGCAGGCGGCGCAATGGGCGCAGAAGTGGACCCCGAAGCGTCTCGATCATGCGCGTAAGGCGTATTTCAAAGAATTGCGGCGTCGCGATCAGGTGCGCAAAGAGTTTTTCAAAGATTTCCCGATGCGGGAGCAAGCCATTGAATGGATTCGGAAAAATGCGAGCCAGGAATGGCGCATCACCCACGTGGAATTGGTGCATGCGCTCACCATAACCGAGACGCCGAAACTGGTCGCGACGTGGCCCCCGCCGAAGGAAACTATTGAATGGATGCTGAAGGATAAGATCCGCCAACAGTGCGCCGTCAACAGGGAATGGCTGGAGGCGATCGACCAAAACGGGCCGTGCTTATTCACCCGCCGGACGCACTTCGCGAAACAAGGTCCGATCCCGGAACGCTGGACGCGCCTGCTGGGGATATTCGCGCCGTGGCTCGCCTCGATTCTGATGTCGCGCGGCGTGCCCGTTTCGACGCGATCGACCTCGCCGTTCACAAAAACATGTTGCGGTATACTTGGCGGCCTCTTGCCGAAGGAAAAACCACGGAAGCCTTCTACGGTTTCCGAGGCTCTCGCAAAAATCATAGTATTCAAGCGCATAAAACAAAACGCCACCGACGGCGCTACGACGTAACGCGCCATCATGGCCGGTTGCGCTGCTGCTGGCGATCGAGGATGCCGAGGATCGGGCGGCGCTGGCCGAGCATGACCGGCAAGAGGCGGCGCTTGGCCGCGAGCGGGCGCGCGGGCGGTATCTGACGCTTGAGGAAGCGCGGCGGCTTTGGGAAGGCGCCTCGCCGGTTGCGGTATGGCGTCACAAGCGCGGCTGGTCGCAAACCGCCCTGGCCGGACGTTGCGGGCTTTCCGCGTCCTATGTCGCCGAGATCGAGACCGGCGCCGAGTCGGCCCCGTTGCGGCGCTCAAGCGGCTGGGCGTGGCGTTGGATATCGAGCCGGGCGCCCTGATTTTCGCAACTTTGCAGTTGCACGCTATGCAAAGTAGAAAATACCCCCACGCTTTGTTGCGGCCGAGATGCCGCGCGCCGCATGATGGTCCCCATTCGAACGGGAGTTACCATGCGATGAACGACACCGATTTAGTTCCGTCCGCGCAACTTAGAAAAATGCTAGGCGGGGCCTCGACAATGACGGTCTGGCGCTGGCTGCGGTTGTCGCACGATCCCTTGCCGCAGCCGGCCGCGATTTTGGGCCGGCGGCGATTCTGGCGGCAGTCCGAGATTGACGAATGGATCGGCCGCCGAGCGCCTGCCTCGCGCGGAGGCGGGCATGGCTGAGATCGTCGTTTCGGAGTGGAAACCACTTCGCAAGGGGTCGCTTCTTGGTTTCGTAACCGTTACGATGCGCAGCGGGCTGATTTTTCGTGAGGTTTCTGTCCTGGCGTCGCATGACAAGGTTTGGGCATCGCCGGCTTCGAAGCCGATGATCGACCGAAACGGTTGCGTGATGAAAAACGCCGCCGGCAAAATCCGATATTCGCCGATCGTTTCGTTCGTGGACGCAACAATTCGCGAACGCTGGTCGGCCGCCGTTGTCGCGGCCGTGCGCGCCGCGTACCCGGAGGCGTTCAGCGATGTTTGACGCGCGCATCACGGTTTTTTCAAAACACGGCGGACCGCTCACGAAGCGCATCGCGCTCGACGCGACCGGCGCCATCGTGTCGGACGGTTCTGCATGTGTAATGACCGCCGGCGCCGCGCGGATGGCCGACGCGCCGACCGCCTCGGCGCTGGCCGAGGTTATCGCCGGACTCGATTCCTCTCAGGCGCTCGGCCTCGGCGCGCTCGCCGAGGCGCGCGAAGCTCGAATCACAACACAAGCGCGGCTCAACGGCCACGCGGCGGCGGGGCTGATCGCGCGCTCGGCGCAGGCAATCATATTCCGCCCTGGCGCGCCGGCCTGGGCGCTGCTCGACTTCGACACGAAGGGCATGCCTGCCACAGTCCGGCAGAAGCTCGACGATCTCGACGGCTTCGAGGCGGCGATCACGACCATTTTGCCCGACCTCGGCGCCACGGCGCGCGTCCGCCGCGCCTCGACCAGCGCCGGCCTGTCGCGTGCCGACACGGCCGAAGCGATTCCAGGTTCTTCTGGTCTGCACCTTTATGTTTTGGTACGTGACGGCTCCGACATTCCGCGCTTCCTCAAGGCGCTGCACGCGCGCGCCTGGCTCGCGGGATTCGGTTGGCTGGTGGTCGGCGCCGGCGGCCAGGCCCTCGATCGCAGCCTTGTGGATCGCATGGTTGGCGCGCCGGAGCGGCTCGCGTTCGAGGGGCCGCCCGTGCTGGCGGCGCCGCTGGTGCAGGACGCCGAGGGCCGCCGGCCGATCGCGATCGAGGGCGCCGCGCTCGACACACTCGCCGCGATGCCGCCGCTGACCATCGCCGAAACCGCCCGGCTGCGCGAGATGATCGACGCCGAGCGGCATCGCATCGCCGGCGACCTGGCGGCGTCGAGATCGCGATTTATCGAGCGCCACGCGGCAGAAATTGCGACCCGCACGGGGGCGAGCCTGCCGGCGGCGCGTCGCACCGCCGCGCGCCATGCGGAGGGCGTGTTGCTCCCCGACGTCGCGCTGCCGTTCGATGACCCCGACCTGGCCGGCGCGACGGTCGCGCAGGTGCTGGCCGATCCGCAGCGTTTTGCCGGCGAGACTCTGGCCGATCCGCTCGAAGGAGTCTCTTACGGACGATGCTGCGCCAAGATCATGCTGCGGCCTGACGGTTCGCCGTGGATCAATAGTTTCGCGCATGGGCGGACGGTCTATGAACTCCGCCACGACGCCGCTAGCGTACGGAAAGCGATCGCACACGCCGCCGCCGCCGACGCCGTCGATGTTTTCGTGAAACACGCCCTCGACGCGGACCTGCACGCCGACGAAAACGAGGAACTTCTCGCTGC
>JAJZVE010000430.1 GCA_021845835.1 Pseudomonadota bacterium
AAATGCCCGCCAGCCGTCCGGTCGAGCGCGCCGATCATGAACAGCACCGGCACCACGGCCAGGTCCTGGAACAGCAGCATGGCGAAGCTGGCGCGGCCGACGGTGGTGTTGAGCCGCCGTTCCTCGGACAGAACCTGCAGCACCACGGCGGTGGAGGACATGGCCAGCGCCAGTCCGATGACGGCAGCGGCGAGCGCGCCGCGCACCAGCGGACCGGCGGCGCCGGCCAGCACGGCAGCACAGATGACGACCTGCAGCGCGCCAAGTCCGAACACCAGCCGCCGCATCAGCCAGAGCCGCTCGAACGACAGTTCCAGGCCGATCATGAACAGCAGCAGCGCGACGCCGAGCCGCGCGATCGGCGCGATCGACGCCGGGTCGTCAATGGTGACGACGGAGAGCCAGCGCAGATGCGGCAGCAGCGATGCGATGCCGAACGGCCCCACGGCAGCGCCGACGAGGATGAAGCCGAGCACCGTGCTGATCCGCAGCCGGTGGAAGATCGGGATCACCACGCCCGCGGTACCGAGGACGATCAGTGCCGGCCGGTAGAGGGAGGTGTCGAGCGATGCGGCTTCCATGCGGGCGCTTCGGGCCTGTGGGTCGGCGGCTGCGACGGTCACGCCGGCTCGCGGTCGGTAGCGCAAGCCGGGTCGCGGCGCCAGACCGCCCGGCAGCCGCGGAACGCCGCCAGCGCCACCGACACCGCCCTGGTACTCGCGCATGTCGACATCGCCGAGAAGTCCAACCAGATCCCGGCGGCGCAGGCGTTGCTGACCGAACTCGGCGTGGCGCCCAGCGCCATCGTCACGCGCGATGCGCCGCACTGCCAGAAAAACACTTCGCGGTCGCCAAAGACGCCGCATCACGTCGATCGTCCAAATGAAGGACAACCAACCGGGCCTGCACCAGAAGGTCGCACAGATCGCCGCAGCCGGTGCGCCGCCCGGGTCCGTTCACAGCCGCGACCGCGGCCGCAACCGCGACGAAACCCGCACCGTCACCGTGTTCGATCCCGCAGGCAAACTCGCCAACACCGAATGGCGTCCCCACGTCGCCGCCATCATCCACGTCGAACGAAACGTCTTCACCCGCAGCACCCATACCGGGATGCTGCGCCAGCCCACCGAGACCGCCTTTTACGTCTGCAACGCCACGCTCGACGTCGGCCGCGCTGCCGGGGCGATCCGAGCCCACTGGGGCATCGAGATCACGTCACACCACAGCCGCGACGCGACCTTCGGCGAAGATCGTCACAATCATTCAGCGTTGAACAGCCCTGCGTTATGGCTGCGCCCGATCTTGGCAAGCGTCTCCTCGCAACGCTCGCGGCGGGCGAGGGCTTCCTTCTGTTGGTGCGGGGTGAGCTTCGGCGGGCGGCCCATCTTCGCGCCGCGCGCCTTGGCGCGGCTACGGCCCTCGCTCGTGCGCGCGCGGATCAGATCGCGCTCGAACTCGGCGAGGCCGCCCAGCACGGTCAGCATCAGACGCCCCTGCGCGGTCGTGGTGTCGGCCCATGTGTCGGCCAATGACCGGAACCCGGCCTTACGCTCGGTGATGACGGCAAGGGTGTTGGGCAGATCGCGGGTCGAGCGCGCCAGCCAGTCGAGCCGCGTCACCATCAACACGTCGTCGGCGACGAGCTGGTCGAGTTCGCGCCGAAGCTGGATACGGTCGATCTTGGCTCCGCTCGCCGTTTCCCGATAGACCTTCTTGCATCCGGCCTTGGTCAGTTGGCGCATCTGTGCGTCCACACTCTGCCCGTCCGTCGATACCCTTGCATACCCGTAAATCATGCTTTCGTCATGAACCGGACATCTGCAACGGAAAAGCCCTTTTGGATCAGTGGTCTAATTTTAGTGTGTAATTTTTGATTTTTGCCTATCGACATAGCGACGTCATGACATCACTATGTCTATCATGAAAGCCCAGCCGCCCGATCCCACGCCGCTCTACGCCCGGCTCGAAGCGCACATCGCGACCGGCATCGCCGATGGCCACTTCCCGGTGGGTAGCCAACTGCCGCCCGAGGATGATCTGGCTGCGCGCTTCAACATCAGCCGCACAACCGTGCGCAAGGCCATTCAGAACCTCGCCGCGCGCGGGCTGATCGAAATCCGCCGCGGGACCGGCACCTTCGTGACGCTGCCGAGAATCACGCAGGAACTGACCGAGTTGACCGGGTTCGTCGAGGACATGCAGGCGCTCGGTCACGATCCGACAGCCCGGCTGATTGACAAGCGACTCGTCACGGCCGAGGAGGATGTGGCCTGGCAGCTTGCCGTGGCGAAGGGCGAGCGCGTGACCAGGATCCAGCGCGTTCGCCTCGCCAACGGCGTGGCCGTGTCGTTCGACGAAACCTACCTGCCGCTCGCGATCGGGGAGAAGATCGTCACGCACGACCTTGAGGCCGAGCCGATCTTCGCGCTGCTGGAGCAGCGATACGGTATCCCGCTCGTTGAGGCGGAATACCGGCTGGAGGCGTCATCCGCCAGCCGCGAGGTCGCTTCTGCGCTGGGCGTGGAAGCCGGCAGTCCGGTCTTCCTGATCGAGCGCACGTCCTATAGCGCAGGCAATACGCCAGTCGATTACGAAAAACTCTTCTATCGGGGCGATCTGATCCGGTTCACGACCCGCCTCGCCCGGCGCAAGCCGGCCGGCGCCTGAGCTTGTGCCGGGAATGACTGCTTCGTTCGGTGCGTGGCTGTTCGCTGTCGCCGTTGGCGCCAGCGCGCTCGGCGGCGCCCTGGGCATGGCAAGCGGCATCTTCATCGTGCCCATCCTGACCACGTTCGGCGGCGTGGATCTGCATGCCGCCGTCGCCGCAAGCATCGTGTCGGTGATTGCCTGCTCCTGCGGCAGCGCCGCGCCGTTTCTCAGGAGCAGCCTGACCAACATACGCCTCGCCATCGTGCTGGAAACGGCCACGACCTTTGGCGCGCTGAGCGGCGTGCTGCTGGCGGGGGTGCTGCCGGTGCCCTTCCTGTTCTTCCTGTTCGCCGTGATCCTGCTTCTGTCGGCGCAGCAGATGCTGGCCCGGCGCCGCGACCCGGCTTCCATGCCGATGGATGCGCGCGGAGAGGATTGGGCGACGTCCCTGCGTCTGCATTCAAGCTACCCGGATCGGGCGCTGGGGCGCGACATTCCCTATCGCGTTGCGCGCGTCCCCCTCGGGCTGACGCTAATGTACGGCGCCGGCCTGATCTCCGCACTGCTGGGCATCGGAAGCGGCGTGCTCAAGATACCCGCGATGGACACCGCCTTGCGTCTGCCCATCAAGGTATCCTCTGCCACGTCGAACTTCATGATCGGCGTGACGGCGGCGGCCAGCGCCGGCGCCTACTTCGCCCGGGGCGATATCAATCCGGCGATCGCCGGGCCGGTCGCGCTCGGGTCCGTCGTCGGCGCGGTGCTCGGCGCGCGTTTCCTCATGGCGATGTCCAGCGACAAGCTCCGGCTCATCTTCATCGTGGTGCTGGTCGCACTGGCCGTGCAGATGCTGCTGTCCGCCTTCGGCATTCATCTGGCAGGCCACGCGGCATGACCACCGATCTTGCGCATCACCCTGGCCTCGAGCGGCTTCTGGCAAAGCTGCTGCATCGCGGGACCTGGGTTGCATCCTGCGTCATCGCCCTGGGCCTGGTGCTGACACTGGTCAACTGGCCGGGCGTTCCGCTGGCCATGACCGGCACACGCATTGTCACAGCCGGCATCGCGCTCTTTATCCTCCTGCCGGTCCTGCGGGTGCTGCTGATGCTGATCGTGTTCCTCCGCGAGCGCGATTACCGCTTCGGGGCCATTGCGATGCTCGTGCTGGCGATCATTTGCCTGGGCGCCGTGCTGGGCACGCACATGGCCGGCGGCTTGCCCGGTTAGAGCGGTTTCATCGAGACCGGAACGCAAAAAGTCTGCCGCCCGCTACTCCACCGTCACCGACTTCGCGAGGTTCCGCGGCTGGTCCACATCCGTCCCCTTCAGCACGGCGACGTGATAGGCCAGCAACTGCACCGGGATCGCATACAGGATCGGCGCCACGAACGGATCGACGCGCGGCAGCACCACCGTCTCCGCGGCGATGCCGCGCAGCTTCGCCGCGCCCTCGGCATCGCTGAACACCATCAACTGCCCGCCGCGCGCCGCCGCCTCCTGCAAATTCGATGCGGTCTTCTCGAACAGCGGACCGGAGGGGGCGATGGCGATCACCGGCACGCGCGGGTCGATCAGCGCGATCGGACCGTGCTTCATCTCGCCGGCGGCGTAGCCCTCGGCGTGGATGTAGCTGATCTCCTTCAGCTTCAAGGCACCTTCCAGCGCGATCGGGAAGCACGCGCCGCGGCCGAGATACAGCACGTCGCGCGCCTCGGCGACGCGCGCCGCCAGGCGCTGGATGTGCTCGTCGTGGTCCAGCACCTCCGCCGCCCGCCCCGGCACTTCCAGCAGCGCCGCCGTCGCCGCCGCTTCCTGCGCCGGGGTCAGCGCGCCGCGCGCGCGGCCGGCGGCGAGCGCGAAACACGCCAGCACCGCCAGTTGCGCCGTGAACGCCTTCGTGCTGGCAACGCCGATCTCCGGTCCCGCCACCGTGCCCAGCACCGCGTCCGACTCGCGCGCCATGCTGCTCTCGGCCACGTTCAGCACCGACAGCGTCGGCATCCCCTGTTCGCGCAGGTAGCGCAGCGCCGCCACCGTGTCCGCCGTCTCGCCCGACTGGCTCACCAGCAGCCCGAGGCCGCCCGGTTCCACCGGCGGCGCGCGGTAGCGCAATTCGCTGGCCACGTCGGCATCGGTCGGAATGCGCGCCACCGTCTCCAGCCACCAGCGCCCGACTAGCCCGGCGTAGAACGCCGAGCCGCAGGCGCTCACCGTCACCCGCCGCACCGCCGCCAGATCGAACGGCAGATCCGGCAGCACAACGGCGCGGGAGCCGGGATTGATCATGCGCCGCAGCGTGTCG
>JAJZVE010000431.1 GCA_021845835.1 Pseudomonadota bacterium
GTTCGAACACTTCCTCCAGCCGGTGGCTGATATAGACGACGGTGACGCCTTCGTCCTTCAGCCGCCGGATCAATGCGAACAGCTGCGCCGCCTCCTGGCGCGTCAGATAGGCGGTCGGCTCGTCGAAGATCAGAAACTGCGTGCCGCGCAGCGCCGCGCGGGCGGTGGCGACCAGTTGCTGCTGGCCGATAGTGAGCGACGACAGCAGCACGTCGGCCGGCACGGAGAAGCCGAGGTCGGACAGCGTCGCCTGCGCCTCGCGCACCATGCGGCGGTTCTGCAGCAGGCCGAAGCGGGCGCGTTCGTCGCCGAGGAACAGGTTGGCGGCGACGGTCAGATGCGGGCACAGCACGACTTCCTGATGCACCGCGTTGATGCCGAGCGCGAGCGCATCCTGCGGCCCGCTCATCTCGATATGCCGGCCCTCCCACAGGAGTTCGCCGGCGCTTTTCAGATGCACGCCGGTCAGCAGCTTGATCAGCGTCGATTTGCCGGCGCCGTTCTCGCCGACGATGGCATGGATTTCCGCCCGCTCGAACGCGAGGCTGACCGCTTTCAGCGCATGCGTGCCGGTGAACCGCTTGTCCAGCCCGCGCATTTCCAGCAGCGGGCCGGACGACGCGGGACCGCCCTGCGGGGCAGGGCGGTCCTTCGGCGCCGGGGCAGCCACGAAGTGGCTTACTTCAGCTTCGGGCTCAGCAGTTCCTGCGAGCGCGGGCTGTCCATGTTGGCCTTGGTGATCACCGTGACGCCGGTATCGACATTGGCCGGCACCGCTTCGCCCTTGGAGGCGGCGAGCGCGGTCTTGATGCCGTCATAGCCCATGCGGTACGGGTCCTGCACCACCAGCGCGTAGATCACGCCCTGGCTCAGGAACTTCACCAGCTTGTCGTCGGAATCGAAGGCGATGAGCGTGATCTTGTCCTGCGCCTTGTTTTCGGCGACGGCCTGGCCGGCGCCCTGGCCCATGATCAGGTTGCTCGCGAACACGCCGCGCAGCTTCGGGTTGGCGGTAATGAGGTCGGTCATGATGTTGAGGGCGGTGGTGGCCTGGCCGTCCGCCACCTTGTCGGCAACCAGCTTCAGCCCCGGATACTTCGCCGCCATTTCCTGCTTGAAGCCCTTGGCGCGCTGATCGAGCGAGCCGACACCGGGCAGCGAGGTGATGAGGGCCACGTCGCCCTCGGCCTTGCCGTAAGTCGCCTTGATCCCAGCCGCCAGAGCGTCCGCCGCGGCCTCGCCGCCCTTGACGTTGTCCGTGGTCAGGAAGGAGGTGAAGGCTTGGGAATCGGCGGCCGAGTCGATACCGATGATCTTGACCTTCTTCGCCGCCTCGGTGATCGGCGCGCCGAGCGCCTGGTACTGCGTCGGCGAAATCACGATCGCGGCGGGATGCTCGGAGACGGCGTTCTCCAGGATGGAGATCTGGCCATTGATGTCGCTCTCCGACTGGGCGCCGAGCTCGGGCACCTTGACGTGCAGGTCGTGGCCGGCCTTGCGGGCCCCGGCGAGCACGATCTGCCAGTAGAAGGATGTCGTGTCCTTGACGATGATGGGGATCGTCGGCTCCTGCGCCCGCGGTGCGGTGCCGAAGCCGAATGCGGCGACGGAGGCGATCACGGTCGCCAGCAGCAGTCGTTTCATGGCGTTTCTCCCTTTGCGTCGGATCGGTCCGGTCAGGCCAGCCACGACCACGTGCGGTCGCTCCGAACTTGTCCGACGTATGGCGCCGACAGCGCAGAAAATCAATGCGCTTCGGCGCGGAGACGCCGCCTCGTCAGGCCTCGCGGGCGGTGCGGGCGATGCCGCCGACGATGCGGCGCAGCTCGTCCAGCAGCCGCCAGCCCGGCTGCGTACGCTCCACCAGCACGCTGCGCCGGTCGGCGGGGTCGGGGATGCGCCTGGTCAGATCCATCTCGCCGAGCTTGTCGAGCGAGCGCGTGATGACGGACTTCGACACGTTCAGCTCCGCCGCCAGACCGCGCACGGTATGGTTGCCGTCCTTCAGGTAGCAGGTGAGATAGACGGCGAGCTGATGCGCCGACAGCGCCGGTCCGTCGCGTCGCACCAGCGCGACGATCACTTCCCGCAGCGTGCTGACCGCGAGATCCGGGGGCGAAATCTGGTTCATTTACAAGTCCTTTCGTCTTCGCGCGACTGTTTGTACATACTGTGTGCCGACTGGGGCGCGCGGAACAGCGACCGGCAGCCGAGGTCGAACGTGCCCACGCCGCGGCCGAACCGGGCTAACGCCGCGGAATCGCCTCCTCCAACGCTAAAGCGGGATGGCGCACAACACCAGGACGGGACGATGAGCGGCAGCATCGTTCCGGATACCACTATATAACGTCCACAATTCGTTGCAGTCCGAGCATGACCAGCAGCGCCGCGTTGGCGAGCAGGACCGCGGGCGCCAGCCGCGCGGTGCGCCCCCGCCAGCGCCGTCCGGCCAAATGACCGGCAAGCCCGACGGCGAACAGGCCCGGCACGGTGCCGAGGCCGAAAGCGAGCATGCCGAGCGCGCCGCGCGCCGGATCGCCGGTGGCGGCGGCGGCGGCGAGCGCGGCATACAGCAGCCCGCAGGGCAGCAGGCCGAGCAGCAGCCCGAGCGGCAGCCCGCCGGGCACCCGCCGCGCCGCCGCTGCCAGCACGCGCAGCCAGCCGGCCGGGGCGGCCGGCAGCGCGGGCAGCAGCCCGGGCCGCACGCGCGCCACCGCCTGCAGCGCGAACAGCGCCGCGGCGAGCAGCAGCAAGGCGCCGCCCAGGCCGCCGGCGGCCAGTTGCCGGCCGAGCGTTCCGGCGCCGGCGCCAAGCAGGCTGTAGGTCGCCAGTCGTCCGGCATGGTAGGGCAGCAGCAGCGCGCCGCGCAGCCGCGCCGACTCGCACAGCCGCGCCGCCGGCAGCCGGGCCATCCGGTCCGAGACCTGCGCCAGCACGAATCCGCCGCACATCGGCGCGCAATGCGCCGGCCCGCCGGCCAGGCCGGCCAGCAGCAGTCCGCCGAACGTGGGGGCGACGGGGCCGCAGAGCGTGCCCAGATGCAGCAGCAACGAACCCATCGATCTCCCCTGGGCGCGCAATGTTTTGCTTGCATTGACCTGCATCAATGAGCCAAACGGCCGGCGTCATCAGAAATAAAAGCTTTGACAGAGCGGGGGCGGCGGATGAGCGACGTGGTCGTGGGCGTGCTGGTGGCGGTGCTCGGCCTGATCGGCCTGTTCATGGCGGCTGGCGCGGTCGATGACGAAATTTATATTTTTGGCCTGGGTCTCGGCGGGTTTGCCGTGCTGTTCATTTTCGGCCTGATCAGGGCGCATTTCGATCGGGCGGACGCGGCGCGGAGGGCGCACCAGTGAGCACGGCTGTCGCCGCGCCGATCGCCTACAACGAGGCGGTGGTGCGGAAATTCGTCATCGCCTCGATGTTCTGGGCAATCGTCGCCTTTGTGGTCGGCGTCACCATCGCCGCCGAACTGTGCTGGCCGGACATCAGCATGGGGGTGTCGTTTCTGAACTTCGGCCGGCTGCGGCCGGTGCATACGTCGGCCGCGATCTTCGCGTTCGGCGGCAATGCGCTGTTCGCGACCTCGCTCTACGTCGTGCAGCGCACCTGCCGCGCGCGCCTGTTCGGCGGCGAAGCGCTCGCCAATTTCCTTTTCTGGGGCTACAACTTCTTTATCGTGATGGCGGCCCTGAGTTACGTCATGGGCTACAGCCGCAGCCAGGAATACGCCGAACCGGAATGGCACCTGGCTGCCTTCCTGGTGCTGATCTGGGTGCTGTACGCCGTGGTGTTCGTCGGCACGCTGCTGCTGCGGCAGGAGCCGCACATCTACGTCGCCAATTGGTTCTACCTCGCCTATATCATCACCATCGCGATCCTCGTGCTCGGCAACAACGCCGAGGTGCCGGTATCCGTCTATCAGGCCAAGAGCTACAGCCTCTATTCCGGCGTGCAGGGCGCGATGATCCAGTGGTGGTACGGCCACAACGCGGTCGGATTCTTCCTGACCGCGGCGTTCCTGGGCATGATGTACTATTTCGTGCCGAAGCAGGCAAACCGTCCGGTGTATTCCTACCGGCTGTCGATCGTGCATTTCTGGTCGCTGATCTTCCTTTACATGTGGGCCGGCCCGCACCACCTGCACTGGACCTCGCTGCCCGACTGGACGCAGACGCTGGGCATGGCGTTCTCGATCATGCTGTGGATGCCCAGTTGGGGCGGCATGATCAACGGCCTGATGACGCTGTCCGGCGCCTGGGACAAGCTGCGCACCGATCCGGCGCTGCGCTTCTCCGTCACCGCGGTCGGCTTCTACGGCATGTCCACCTTCGAGGGGCCGGTGATGTCGATCCGCGACGTGAATGCGCTTGCGCACTACACCGATTGGGTGATCGGTCACGTGCATTCCGGCGCGCTCGGCTGGGTCGCCTTCATCAGCTTCGGCGCGATCTACTACATGGTGCCGGTGCTGTGGCGGCGCAGCGGCCTGTATTCGACGCGGCTGGTTGCCTGGCACTACTGGATCGCGACGCTCGGCATCGTGCTCTACATCACCGCGATGTGGGTCGCCGGCATCATGCAGGGGCTGATGTGGCGCGCCTATGACCAGTACGGCTTCCTGCAGTACTCGTTCGTGGAATCGGTGGTCGCCGTGCATCCCTACTACGTCATCCGGCTGATGGGCGGGGTGCTGTTCCTGACGGGCGGGATCATCATGGCCTACAATCTCATCATGACGGTGCGCAGCCGCAGCACCGGGCAGTTGACGACCACGGTGCCCGGCGGCATCGCGGTCGCGGGGGCGTAAGCGCGATGTTCATCCGTCACGAATGGATCGAACGCAACGCCATCCTGATGCTGGTGCTTGTGCTGATCACCGTCGCAATCGGCGGCATCGTCGAGGTGGTGCCGCTGTTCACGATCGAGACCACGGTGGAGCACGT
>JAJZVE010000432.1 GCA_021845835.1 Pseudomonadota bacterium
GGATGATGACATCCTTGAGCCGGCCGGTGATGCGCACGTAGCCGTCGGCATCGATCCGTGCGAGGTCACCGGTGTCGAACCAGCCGTCCGCGTCCATCGCATACCAGTCCGGCCGCTTCAGGTAGCCGACGAAGTTCGCCGCCCCGCGCGCCTGCAGCCGGCCCTCCTGGTCCGGCGGCACGACCTGCCCCGCCTGGTCCACGGTGCGGATTTCCATGCCGCGCAACGGACGTCCATCGGTGCCGAAGGTCTTTTCCGGCGGGTCACCGGGAAGCGTCGTGGTGACGGCGCCGTTCTCCGTCATGCCCCAGGCGGAAATGATGGTCGCGCCAAGTATCTCGCCGGCACGGCGCACCAGCAGGCGCGGAATCGGGGCGCCGGCCGAGAGGAACGTGCGCAGGCTGCGCAGGTCGTCGCGCCGCGCTTCCGCCTCGTTCGTCAGGTCGCTCAGGAACGGCGTCGCGGCCATCGTGAACGTGACCCGTTCGGCGGCGATCAGGTCGGCGGCCTGTTTGGCGTGCCACACGTCCTGCAGCACCTGCGTCGCGCCGAGATGGATCGGCATCATGATGCCATAGGTAAAGCCGGTCTGGTGCGCGATCGGCGAGGACATCAGCACGACGTCGGCGGCGCCCAGCCCGAAGCGCTCCGCATACGGGATCAGCGCGGCGAACAGCGTGTTCGACGTGTGCATCGCGCCTTTCGGCTCGCCGGTGGTGCCGGAGGTGTAGAGCAACTGGATCACGTCATCCGGCCCCGGCCGCCGCGCGGCGAACAGCGCCGCCTCGTCCTCGGCCGCCGCCGCCTGCTGCCACAGACGCTCGAATGCGGCTTCGCCCTCGCCGCCGACGACCAGCACGTGCTGCAACGCCGGCAGGGACGGCCGCAGCGCCTCCGCCATTGCCACGTAGTCGAAGCCGCGGAACATGCGCGGCACGACGAACACCTTGGACTCCGCCAGGCTCAACATGAAACGCAGCTCGCGTTCGCGGAAAATCGGCATCAGCGGATTGCTGATGGCGCCAATCCGCAGGCACGCCAGATGCAGTGCGACAAACTCCCACCAGTTCGGCGACTGGTAGGAGACGATATCGTTCCGCTCAACGCCGAGACGGGCCAGACCCAGCGCGATGCGGCGGACGCGCACCGACAGCTCCGCGTAGGTCAGCGCGGTGCGCTGCCCCGTCATGCTGCTGGTGCCGACGACCGCCAGGCGTTGCGGCGTCTCTCCGGCCCAGTGATCGAGGCTGTCCAGCAGCAGCCGGTCCGGCCACAGGCCGGCCGCGCGCATCGCGCGCCGCCGGTCTTCCAGCAGGAACGGGGCCACGCTCGCGCCCATCGCTTGCCTCCCTCGCCCGCCTTACAGAACGGCAGCGGCAGGGACGGCGCGGCACCGTTGCGGCGCGTGCGCTCGCTCGTTCTCCGCGCACATGCGGCCGAACCGATACTCTGTCATCGTCGCCCCCACAGGTTCGCTGCCGACCGAACGTTCGTTCATTCGCCGCCATGTTGCGGCACGGCGCGACGGATGTCCAGAGGGTTCGTCACCGCACATCCTTCGCGCCGGCTGCCCCGGTGCGATCCCGGCCTATACGGGCGATTCGGGCGCGAAGCGCGGGGGCCGCTTCTCGCGGTGCGAGGCCAGGCCTTCCTTCACGTCCGGCGAGGTAAAGCCCATGAACTCCAGCGCGAGCGAGTTGTCGAAGGTCGGCCCGGCCATGCGCAGCCAGTTGTTCAGGGCGTACTTGGTCCAGCGGATGGCGTTCGGCGCGCCTTCGGCCAACCGCCGGGCAATCTCGACCGCCTTCGCGTCCAGTTCCGCGTCATCGACGGCGAGCGACACCAGTCCGATGCGCTCCGCCTCCTCGCCGGAAATCCGGTCGCACAGCAGAAGGTAGTATTTCGCCTTGGCCATGCCGCACAGCAGCGGCCAGATGATGGCGGCGTGATCGCCGGCGGCAACGCCGAGGCGCGTATGGCCGTCGATCAGGCGGGCGTCCTTGGCGGCGATGGAGATGTCGGCCAGCAGGCCGCAGACCAGCCCGGCGCCGACCGCCGGGCCGCGCATCGCGCTCACCACCGGCTTCGAACAATTGATGATATTGTAGACGATGTCCCGCGCTTCCTTCCAGTTGCGCGCGCGGGTCGGGAAGTCTTCGATGATTTTCTGGATCATTTCAAAGTCACCGCCGGCGGAAAACGCCTTGCCTTCGCCGGTCAGGATTGCGGCGGACACGGCGGGATCCGCGTCCACGTCCCGCCAGATCTCCGCGAGTTCTCCGTGCATGACCTCGTCCGCCGAGTTGAGGCGGCCCGGGTTGCTCATGGTGATGCGCAGCACGCGCGGATGGGGAGAGTCGAACTTGAGGCGACGGTAGCGTGCGTAGCGGTCCGACATCGCGGTCACTCCCGGTCTGGATTTCCTGCTGCGGCCATGGTACGATCGAACGCTCGTTCGGTCCGCGCGGCATGGTGGCCCAGCGCGCGGAAAAAATCCAGTGCCATGCGCGCCGGGGGGGAGGAAGCAGTGAACGACAGCGGTGACTCTGCGATCTGGGTGCCTTCGTTGGCGAGCACGCAAGCCAGCAACTGGTCGGCGTTCCTGCGGCGCGAGGGCCTCGACTACGCCGCCCTTGCCGCGCGCGCCTCGACGGACCCGCTTTGGTTCTGGAACGCGCTGATCCGCTTCCTCGACATCCGCTTTGTCCGACCGTACGAGACGGTCCTCGACCTCGCCGACGGCAAGCCGTGGCCGCGCTGGTGCGTTGGCGCGACCACCAACCTGCTGCTCTCCGGCCTCGACAGGCACGCCGCCGGCGCGCGTGCGGCGCACGAGGCGATCGTCTGGGAAGGTGAGGACGGCGCCGTGCGGCGCTGGACCTACCGTGACCTGGCGGCCGAAACGTCACGCCTTGCGGCGGCGCTGCGCGGCCTCGGCGTGCGGCGAGGCGACCCCGTCGCGCTCTATATGCCGATGCTGCCGGAGACCGCGGCCGCCTTCCTGGCGGTGGCCAAAATCGGCGCCGTCGCGCTGCCGCTGTTTTCCGGCTTCGGCGCCGCCGCGATCGCGACGCGGCTGACCGAGGTCGGGGCGAAAGCCGCCATCGTCGCCGACGGTTGCTGGCGGCGCGGCAAACGCGTGCTGATGAAGCCGATTTTCGACGCGGCGGCGGCCGATGCCCCGCCCCTCCAGGCCGTGGTCGTGCTGCACCGGCTGGATGAGCCGGTCGCGATGCAGGCGGGACGCGACCACTGGTGGCACACGCTATGCGCGGGCCAGTCCGCCGATTCACCGACGGAGGTCATGGAAGCCGACGCCCCGCTGATGGTCGTCTATACGTCGGGAACGACCGGGCGGCCGAAGGGGACGGTCCACACGCATTGCGGCTTCGTCACCAAAACGGCGCAGGACTTCCAGCTCTGCTTCGACCTGCACCCCGAGGATCGCCTGCTGTGGATGACGGACCTCGGCTGGCTGGTCGGACCCGCCCAGATCGTCGCCGCCACCACCGCCGGCGCGACGCTGGTGATGGCCGAAGGCGTGCCGGACTATCCGCAGCCCGACCGGCTGTGGCGGCTGGCGCGTGATCATCGCGTCAGCATCCTGGGCCTGAGCCCGACCATCGCACGGCTGATGAAGCGCTACGGCAACGAGCCGCCGGCGCGCTACGACCTCGATGCGCTACGCCATGTCGCCTCCACCGGCGAACCGTGGGACGAGGATTCGTGGCGCTGGGTGTACGACCGCGTCTTACGCCGCCGCGGGGCGGTGATGAACTACTCGGGCGGCACGGAGATGGGCGGCATTCTCGCCACCAACATCCTGTTCCCGATCAGGCCGGCGAGCTTCAATGGCCCCATCCCCGGCACGGGTGCCGACATCGTCGATGAGACGGGCGCCAGCGTGCCGGTCGGCGTGGTCGGCGAACTGGTGATGCGCGATCCCTGCATCGGCACCACGCGCTGCCTCTGGCACGATCGCGAACGATATCTGGAAAGCTACTGGACGCGGATTCCCGGGATGTGGGTCCACGGCGACTGGGCGTCGCGCGATGCCGACGGATACTGGTACATCCACGGCCGCTCCGATGACACGATCAAGGTCGCGGGCAAGCGCACCGGACCGGCGGAGATCGAGGCGCTGCTGCTGGCCACGCATCTGGTCGTGGATGCCGCGGTGGTGGCCGTCCCGGACGAGGTGAAGGGCACCGCCATCGCCTGCGCGGTGGTGCCGGCGCCGGGCGTCGCAGCCGACGCGGCGCTCGCTCAGCGACTGTCCCAGGCGGTCGTGGACGGTCTCGGCACCGCCTTCCGGCCGGTGCGCCATGTCTTCGTCTCCGACCTGCCGAAGACACGCAACATGAAGACGATGCGCCGTGCGATCCGCGCCACTCTGACCGGCCAGGACGCCGGCGACCTGTCGTCGCTGCTCAATCCGGAGGCACTCGACGAACTGCGCCAGTCCGCCGGCGGCTGACGCCGGGGGAAGCGATGCGAGGCAAGGACCGCTCCGCCCCGGCGGCCCGCGCAGACGGGCCACGCGGCACCGGCGCCACCGACCGGTCCGCTCTATCCGCCGTCGCGCCGCGATCGCGGCGCGTGCCTGTCGATCCGTTCACAAGCCAAGGGAGACCAGGATGAAGAAACGACTGTTGCTGCCAGCGGCGTTCGCGCTGGCGACGCTGGCCGGCTGGGGACCGCCGACCGCAGCGCAGGAGGCGCTGAAGATCGGCGTGCCGACGGCCTTGACCGGCCCGTACGCCGATCTCGGCAACCAGGCCAGGCGCGCCATCGTGTTCGCCATCGAGGAAGCGAACAACAACGGCGGCGTGGACGGCAGGAAAGTCGAGGTGAGCTTCCTCGACACCGAGGCGAAGCCGGAGATGGCGCGCCGGCAGGGCGAGAAACTGGCGCTCGAAGGCTACAAGATCCTGACCGGGACG
>JAJZVE010000433.1 GCA_021845835.1 Pseudomonadota bacterium
TTGCCCGAATTGCTGCGCATGGCGCGCGAGTGCGCTGCGGCGGGGTTCGTACCCATTGAGCTGCTCGAAGCTTCGGCCGAGGCGGTGCCTCTGGAGCGTGGCGTCAGGGTGGGCAACATCCTTACGGGTCACCCGCTCCGAAGAGCAGGCTGTCGCTGAGCGGGCGACTTGCCTGGTAGGCGTCGGCAACCCGCAAGACATGCATTCCGGGATGCGTGGCCTGCCAGTCGCGGGCGGCGTCGGCGGCAACGAAGAAGCGGCCAGGGTTGCAGAAAGCGGTGCGGACCGAGCTCATCCGTTCCGGAATGACGAGAGAGACGACCGCAGTGGCCGGATCGAGGGCGATGACTCCGTCGGCGGGATCGACGGTGAGGCGGATGGGAACGCCGGTCGCGTGGCAGGAAGACTCGACATGCGCGCGGCGGTCGATGACGGTCGGGAAGAACAGCGTGTCCAGCGCGCACCACGTATAGAGTTGCCTGCCGTCGACGGCGAACCGGTGCGGGGTGGGGCGCAGAGTGATCCCCCAGCCGACGATGCGGCCCTGTTCGTCGTATTCGGTGTCGGGCCACCCGGCGACGGTGCTTTCCACGTCATCGAGCGGTTGGCCGGCGGCTGCCGCGAGTTGGGCGATGGTGACCGGCTCGCCCTGCGCGAGCAGCCGCAGCAGCGTCCGGTAGAGGGCGGGCGAGGTGCGGGCGCTGCCGGCCGGGGTGACGCTTGCCATCAGGCTCGCGACCAAGCGGTCGGTCAAGCCGGTCTGTGGGAGGTCGTCGGACATCGGTGCGTTCCTTTCCGATGGTTCACCCTGCACAGCAGGAGAGCTTGGAAAGGTCCTTCTCGAAACCGAGCGCGGTGAGCTTCAGCCCTTCCACCGTGGTGAGGTAGGGGAACAGCGTTTCGGCGAGATCACTCACGGTCAGGCCGTGCTTGACGGCGAGCACGGCGGTTTGGATGGCATCGGCGCCTTCCGGGGCGAGAAGGTGTGCGCCCAGGAGCCGTCCGCTCGCCTGCTCGGCCACGAGCTTGATGAGCCCGCGCGTGTCGCGCGCTGCAAGCGCCCGCGGCACCTGGTCCAGCGGCAGCGCAACGATCCGTATCACGTGGCCCTGTTGCCGCGCCTCGGCCTCCGTCAGGCCGACGCGTGCCGCCTGCGGATCGGTGAATACCACGGCCGGCATGGCCCGCGCATCGTAGCGACGGGCATTGCCGTTGAGCGCGTTCTCGGCCGCGAGCTTGGCACCATAGGCCGCCATGTAGACGTGCAGATCGCGCCCGGTCACATCGCCCGCGGCGTAGATGCCGGGCCGGCTGGCAGTGAGGAATTCGTCAACGACGATCGCGCCCTGCCGGTCGGTCGTGATGCCGGCGGCGTCGAGGTCGAGCCCTGCCGTGTTCGGCGTCCGGCCGGTCGCGATCAGCACCTGCTCCGCCGTGATCGTCTCCGGCCTGCCGTCCACGGTCACATCGAAGGCGATGCCGGCCTCGGTCTGACGGATGCGTTCATAGCCGAGCCCGCAGCGGACCGTCAGGCCTTCGTCCCGGAGGTAGCTTGTCAGTGCTGCGCTGATCTCGGGCTCGAAGCCGGGCAGCAGATGCGAGCGGCAGGCAATCGTCACGGCCACGCCGAAGCGCGCGAGCATCTGGCCGAGTTCGCAGCCGATCACGCCACCGCCGATCACCAGCAGCGAGCGCGGCAGGCGATCGAGGGAGAGTGCCGTGGTGCTGCTGAGCCACGGTAGGTCGGCGAGGCCGGGGATGGGCGGCGCCGCCGGCGCGGCGCCTGTTGTGATCACCACCCGTTCGGCGGGGAACACCTCGCTGGCCGCCGCGACGCCGGCGCCAACGAACCGGGCAGCACTCTCGACATAGCGAATGGTGTCGTATTGCGGCAGCAGGGCCGCGTATTTCGCCCCGCGCAGCCCGGCAACGAGATCGTCTTTCTGCGCCACCAGGGCACGCCAATCGTGCAGACGGGCATTGCCGGAAATCCCGGCGAAGCGGGACGCCGCCTTCGCGTGGTGGACGGCCTCGGCGGCGCGGATCAGCGTCTTCGATGGCACGCAGCCGATATTGACGCAGGTGCCGCCGATCGTGCCGTGGCCGATCAGAGCCACGTGGGCGCCAAGTTCGGCGCCCCGGATCGCCGCCGCGAAGCCGGCCGAGCCCGCGCCGATCACCACCAAATCCGGCGGGCGGCGGGACACCCCTGGCGGGGCGCAACAGTCGTGAACCGTAGGAGCATCCATCATCGCAGTTTCCTTGCGAGTATGCCGGATCGATCATCGCATCACGCCGATGGCAGGTAGGCCCGGCGGCTAAGTGCGCCTATTGCATCGGCTTCATGTTCAGAATGGCCTGGGCCGGCATCGCCTTTGCTACCTGTGTCGGATAGCCGTGGTCGGTCACCACCTTGCCGAGCGCCGCCGCTGTGGTGACGGCGTTGTCGAATATGACGTTGGCCGTCATTTCACCCTTGCTGTCCGGCTTGCCGACCTCGACCGACTCGACGCCCTTGGTCTGTTTGAGGGCATTCTTGACGATCAGCGGGCACAGGTCGCAGCGCGCGTTATGGACGTCCAGCACGGCGATCGCCGTCTCCGCCCGCGCGGCCAGAGGCGTGGCGAGAAGACCGACGGCGACGCCGGCGATGGCGAGTTTGCCGAACATGGCGATACCTCCTTGTGGTTCGACGGGATCAGGGCGATGCCAGGGCGAGGATCAGATAGGGGAACGCCACCGCGACGATGACCAGGACGCCGGCGGTCAGCAGCCCGATCTTGGCGATCCGGTCCGAGCGTGGGATGGCGCAGTAGCCGTCGGCGCATGCGACTTTCGGCTTGCGATAGACCCGCCAGGCGCCGAGGCCGATGAAGCCGAGCGAGGCCGCGGCGAAGGCCGGCTTATAGGGTTCGAGCGCGGTCAGGTTGCCGATCCAGGCGCCGCTGATGCCGAGGGTGAAGAGCAGGAACGGAATCACGCAGCAGGCACCGGCGCCGAGCGCCGCTGCGATCCCGCCGAGGGAGAGCAGCCCCGCCTTGCGCTGAGTGGCGGGCACGACCCTGGATGCCGTCACGGCCTCCGTCCCGCTGTGCTGATCCATGCCTTGTCTGCCCCGCTGACTGCGCCTAAAACCGAGTTATGGGAGCTGGAGCAACTCCAGGTTCAAGGGGTAAAATTGCCGCCGCGCCCAGAGCCGCGGAGGGCCGGGCCGGGCCGCTGCTTCCGATCGGAGCGCTTGCGAAGCGCACGCGCTGCAACATCGACACCATCCGCTTCTACGAGAAGATCGGCATGCTGCCGAAACCGGCCCGCACCGAGGGCGGTCAGCGGGCCTACAGCCCCGCCCTTGTCGAGCGTCTTGCCTTCGTTCGCCGGACACGAGAGCTGGGCTTTACCTTGGACGAGGTACGCGCCCTGCTGCGGCTGGTCGACCAACGCGACGGTTCCTGCGATGAGGTGAGAGCTGTCGCACGCGAGCACTTGGCCGACGTGAAGGCCAAGATTGCCGATCTACGAGCAATGCAGGCGGCACTCGTGGATCTGATTGCCAAATGTGATGCGGGCAATGGGACGGATTGCCCGCTGATCGAGGCGCTGCTGCACGACTGAGCAAGACAAGATGAAGATAGGTCAAGGGGTCTTTGTGATCATCAGTTCGACATCACCGACTGACTACGACAGCACCGTCAACTTGCCGCCACGCGGGCTTGCCGGGGTCAATCGAGAGGGATAGTCGGATGAGATGATAGCAACCACCCGCTCTCCCTATGCCGGCTACCGGTTCCCTGCTGAGATCATCAGCCACGTCGTGTGGCTATATTTTCGCTTCCCGCCTGGGCTGCGCATGGTTGAGGACTTGCTGACCGCGCGCGGTATCATCCTCAGCCACGAAACCGTGCGGCAGTGGGCGCTCAAGTTCGGCCAGATGTTCGCGAACTTGATCGGTCGTCGCTTACCGCGCACGGGCGACAAATGGCACCGGGACGAGGTCGTGCTGAAGATCGCTCGCGTGAAGCATTGGTTGTGGCGTGCGGTGAACCAGAACGGAATAGTGCTCGACGTCCTCGTCCAGAGCCGACGCGACAGGCAGGCGCCAAGCGGTTGCTCCCGAAGCTGCTGAAGAGCAGATGCGACCGCCACGCACCATGATCACCGATAAGCTTGCCAGATACGGCGCGGCGAAGAAGGAGATCATGCCTGGGGTCGAGCAGTGGCAGCACAAGGGCTTGAACAACAGGGCCGAGAACTCGCACCAGCCGACCCGACGGCGCGAGCGGCAGATGAAGCGGTTCAAGTCGCCCGGCCAGGCCCAGCGCTCCCTCTCGGCCCACGACCAGACCAGATCAACGATCTCTCCCCTCTTCGCCGAGACGACATCCCCGTTGCCGGCCACGGAACTGCCAGAGCACGAGCCTTCGATGTTTGGGCACAGATCAGCGGCGTCAGCATCGCAGCATAACCCGCCGTGCCTCCCTTCCGGATTTGCGCTTCGTCGCCAACCATAGCCCCAGGTTGACGGTGCCGTCGCGGCTCGCCAGCTTTCTCACGAACGTCTATCCGCGCATCATCGGGCTGAAGGGGAGCGAGGCGCAGATCGCCGCGGCGGCGAAGGCGTACCAGGTCTATTACGCGCCGGCGCAGCACGAGGAGTCGGAAGCCGATCTCGTCAACCACTCGACTTTCCTCTACCTCATGGACCCGGCCGGCAAGTTTAGCGGACTGCTGCCGTCGGATGTGGATGCCGACAAACTGGCCACTGCGTTGGGTCAAAAGCCGGGGGCAAAATCCTGAAGATCAGGCCACGCCAACCGCGATCAGTACCTCCGCCGAGAGGACGAACGGGCCGTCCCCGTGGTCGGCGCGGAGCTGTGCGAGCATCGTCAGTCGCACCACTTCAGTGACTGCGCTTCCCAGGTCGCTCCTCCATCTGCCGCGCG
>JAJZVE010000434.1 GCA_021845835.1 Pseudomonadota bacterium
CTGGCTGTGCGACCGCGTCGCCGGCACCGCCGCGGCGCCGGCAGCGGCGCGCACCGCGGCGACGGTGTTCGGCGAACAGGTGCTGCCGCGCGTTCACTTCCTGGCCCACGCGCTCGCCACCCCGTCGGCGGCGCTGGTCGGACTGCAGCCGATTCTGTAGCGTCCGCCCGATCGCACCGGAGGCCCGTCGCAGATGCGCTTACACGCCGCCCGACTCACCGTCCCGACGCTGCTGCTGCTGGCAGCGGTATCGGCCTGCACGCCGCCCGAATCAGCGCCGGTCACCTCCGGCGCCAACCCCTACCCGCAGCCGCCGCCGGTGCGCACCGAGGTGATCCCGAAGCCGCCGGTCTCGGAAGACCCGCTGATCTGGCAGCCCGGCCATTGGGACTGGGCGGGGACGGGCTTTTCCTGGCACGCGGGCGAATGGATGAAGCGCGCCGGCCACGGCACCGAATGGCAGGACGGATATTGGAGCAACCAGAACGGCACCTGGAGCTGGGTGCCGGCGCATTGGATGTGACGCCCGTGCGCCCCGCCGCCCTCGCCGCCCTGCTCGCCCTCGGCCTCGCCACCGCCGGCTGCGTGGCGCCGCCGGCCGATCCTTATCCACCGGCGCCGGGTCAGCCCCAGACGCCAGCCGCACAGCCGGCGCCGGTCCAGTAACGCGCGAGGCCGCCATGACCCGCATCGAACCCGTGTTCCTGTTCGACCTCGACGGCACGCTGGTCGACTCGGTGTATCAGCACGTCCTTGCGTGGAAGGATGCGCTGGACGCCGAGAAGATCGAACTCTCGGTCTGGCGCATCCACCGCAGGATCGGCATGAGCGGCGGCCTGTTCACGAACATGCTGATGCGCGAGACGACAGGACTGGACATCAGCCCGGAGCGGCTGGAGCGACTGCGCCGTCTGCACGCCGAGAGCTACCGCCAGCGCATCGGCCAGGTGCGGCCACTGCCGGGTGCGCGCGCACTGCTGGCGATGCTGACCGATCACGCGATCCCGTGGGCGATCGCCACCAGCGGGCGCATGGAGACGGCAGGGCCGAACCTGGCGGCGCTCGGCGTCGATCCGGCCAAGGTGCCGGTGGTCACGCGCGATCTGGTGAAATACGCCAAGCCCGACCCGGACCTGTTCCTGGCGGCGGCGGAACGGCTTGGCGCGCCGATCGAGACGGCGGTGGTGGTCGGGGATGCGATCTGGGACATGCTCGCCGCACGGCGCTGCCGCGCCCTGGGCGTCGGACTGCTGTCCGGCGGCTACGGCCAGGACGAACTGGAGCGGGCCGGCGCCGCGCGGGTTTATGAGGACCCGGCGGACCTGCTGCGCCACCTCGACGAAGTCGGCGGCCGGCGTTAGGCGCGCCTCCGCTCAGGCCCGGTGGGGTCAGGCCCGGTGGGGTCAGGCCCGGTGGGGTCAGGCCCGGTGGGGCGCGGCATCCGGCGCCGGCAGGGCGGGCGCGCGCGTCTGCTCGGTCAGGCCCGGCCGACGGGAATAGTACGCGAGCACGACCGCGAAGGCGGCGAAGGCGGCAATCGCCAGCAGCAGAAAAAGCCGTTCTCCGGACGTCATGGTCTCCCCCGCTCCCGCGCTGGCGGTCAGGGGAGCGGCGGCGCTGGGCCGCGGCATTGATCCAGATCAATGACACGGCGCGGCCCACAGCGACGCCGACGCAACGGCAAATCACAACCGCCCGGTCGGCGGATGAATTCGCGGCCACGATCCGCGCAGCGCCATCGCCCCGCCACATTGCGAACGAGATACAACGGCACGACGAGCGCGCTTCGAGGAGCACCCCGATGACCCATAGCGGAATGCGAGGCTGGCATGGCGGCGCCGCGGCGGCGTTGCTGCTGCTCTCCGGCTGCGTCGTCGCACCCGGTTATCCGCTCGCGGCCGGCGGTCCCGGATACGGCTACGGCTACGGCGCCGCGCCCCCGGTCGCCTACGCCGCGCCCGCGCCCGGCTACGGTTATGCCCCCGCCTACGGCTACGCCCCCGCCTACGGCTACGCCCCCGCCTACGGCTACGCCTATGCGCCGCCGGCGGTCGGGTACGGCGGCGTGTTCATGGGCGGCGGCGGCGACTGGCGCGACTGGCGCGGCGGCGGGCCAGGCCGCGATTGGCAGCGCGGGCAGCCACAGGGCAACGTACGTCGCCAGCCGTCGCAGGTCGGCCAAGGCGGGCCGCAGCCGGCGCCACACTGGGCCGGGTCGCCCGCCGGTGGCCGAAGCTTCTCCGCCCCATCGCCGCAGAGCCGCCCGCAGCCGGGCCACGCGGCGGAAAACCGCTCCAGCCCCTACCAGCAGATGCACTGAGCCGAAGCGACAGCTGCGCCGAGCGCCAGAGCGCGCTTGCATACAGCGGCAGCAGGCGGCGGATGCGCGGGTCCTTGATCAGCAGCAGCGCCGTGCCGCTGACCTCGCGTCAGTCGCTCGCAACCGCGACGAATGCAGCGATCAGCCGGTTCACCTCGGTCGGCCGTTCCATGTGGACCATGTGTCCGGCGCCCGGCAGCACATGGCGCCGCGCCTCCGCCACCGCCGCGGCGTGCGCCGGCGGAACGATGCGGTCCTGCGCGCCCCAGATCGCCTGCACCGGCACGGCCAGGTCGGGCAGCCGGTCGGCCAGCACCGTGCGCTGCTGCCCGTCCGCAAACGCCGCGTCGGCAATCCGGCGCAGCGCCGCGAGCACGCCGTCGAGACGCTTGTACTTCAGCAGGTCCTCCACCATGTCGCGGCTGACCAGGGACGGATCGGCGAACAGCGCCTCCACCACCGCCTTCATTTCCTTGCGGCGATCGGCGCGGATGAAGCCCTCGATGTAGTCGGCATTCACTTCGCGCCCCAATCCGGCCGCGCAGACCAGCGTCACCGAGGCAATGCGGTCCGGCTCGTCCAGCGCCATCTGCAATGCCACGGCGCCGCCGAGCGAATGGCCGACGAGATGCGCGCGCGTGATCTGCAGCGCCGCCATCGCGCCGCGCACCGCGTCCGCCAGCCAGGCAACGCTGCCGTCGCCGTCGAGGGCTTTCGTCGAGCCGCCATGTCCGGGCAGGTCGATGGCATAGACCGCGCGATCGGCCGCGAGATCGGGCTGGTTGAGCTGCCAGCTCAGCAGGTCGCCGCCGAAGCCGTGGATCATCACGACCGGCGCAGCCGATTCCGCCGCCTCGTCAGGCCCCATGCGCAGCACGCGCGCGGTCCAGTTGCCGGCCGGCACCATGACCGGCTCCGGCGCCGCCGCCTCGCTGGCCTGCTCCGCCGCCTGAAGCTGGAACTGCGCGACGAAGGCGTCGAGGTCGGCATCAGCGGTGTCGGCATCGGCGACCACGCCGAGCAGCGCGCCCACCGGCAGCGTGTCGCCCTCGCCCGCGACCTTGCGGCGCAGGATGCCGCTGACGGGGGATTCGAAAACGTTGGTGATCTTGCTGGTCTCGATCTCCAGAATTTCGTCGCCCTGCTTGATGGTGGCGCCGTCGGGAACGAGCCAGGCGTTCACGCGGCCTTCGGTCATCGCGAGGCCCCATTTCGGCATGCCGATGGGCTTGATCGCGTCGGTCATCGCTGAAGTCTCCTCTGCGGGAAGCGCCCTCACCCGGCGCTGCGCGCCACCCTCTCCCGCAAGCGGGAGAGGGAAAGGTTCAGACGCGCTCTTGGCTTCTCCCTCTCCCGCTGGCGGGAGAGGGCCGGGGTAAGGGCTACTTCATCGTCTCGCGCACCGCCTCGATGATGCGCGCCGGCGTCGGCAGGTACGCATCCTCCAGCGCCGGCGAGAACGGCACCGGCGTGTGCGGCGACGTCACCATGCGGATCGGCGCCTTCAGCGCGCGGAACGCATCCTGCGCCACGATCGCCGCCACATCCGCCGCCATGCCGCAGCGCGGATGCGCCTCGTCCACCACCACCAGCCGCCCGGTGTCCTCCACCGATTCCAGGATCGTGTCGGTGTCCATCGGCGACGTCGTGCGCGGGTCGATCACGGTGCAGGCGATCCCCTGCCTGCGCAGCGCGTCCGCCGCCTCGTTGGCCAGCTTCACCATGCGGCCGAGTGCCACGATCGTCACGTCCTCGCCCTCGCGCGTCAGGTTCGCTTCGCCGAACGGGATCGTGTACGGCTCGTCCGGCACCTCCTCCATGTCGTCATACAGCAACTTGTGCTCGAAGAAGATCACCGGGTCATCGTCGCGGATCGCCTGAATCAGCAGCCCCTTCGCCTCGTACGGCGACGACGGGATCACCACCTTCAGGCCTGGGATGTGCGTGAACAGCGGATACAGGCACTGGCTGTGCTGGCTCGCCGCGCGGAAGCCGGCGCCGAACATGGTGCGGATCACCACGGGCGTCACCGCCTTGCCGCCGAACATGTAGCGGAACTTCGCCGCCTGGTTGAAAATCTGGTCGAAGCAGACGCCCATGAAATCGACGAACATCAGGTCGGCGACCGGCCGCAGCCCGGTCGCCGCGGCACCGATCGCCGCCCCGATGAAACCGCTCTCGGTGATCGGCGTGTCGAGCACGCGCTCGCGCCCGAATTCCGGCATCAATCCCTTGGTCACGCCGAGCGGGCCGCCCCAGGCGTCATCCTCGCCGGGCGCGCCCTGGCCGCCGGCCACGTCCTCGCCCATCACCACCACGCGCGGATCGCGCCGCATCTCCTGCGCCAGCGCCTCGTTGATCGCCTGCCGGAAGGATTTCTTCGCCATGATTCGCGCTCCCGCTCAGTACGACACGTAGACGTCGGTCAGCAGTTCGGCGAGCGGCGGCATCGCCGCGTCCTTCGCCTTGTGGACCGCCGAGTCGATCTCGCCCAGCACCTCGCTGTCGATCGCGTCGAGCTGTGCGCCCTCCAGCAATCCCGCTTCGGTCACGCGCTTGCGGAAGAACGCCAGCGGGTCGCGCTCGCGCCGCAGCATCTCGATCTCGCCCTGGGCG
>JAJZVE010000435.1 GCA_021845835.1 Pseudomonadota bacterium
TCGTCACCGCCTGCGCCGTCTGCAACCTGCGCAAAGGCAATCGGCTGCCGCGCGAGTGCCGCATGTTCCCGCGCCACCGCCCCTGCCAGCCATCGACCTGGGTCCTGCAGGAGAACGGCCGCGGCTTCCCGCCCAACTATCTGCACGAGAGCTGGCGCGACTATCTCTACTGGGACATCGAACTGGAAAGCTGACCGCCGGCCGGTCAGAGCCGCTCGCTCAGCGCAATGGCGGCGCGGCAACCGGTTTTGATGGCGCGCACGAGCAGCCGGTAGCCGGGCGCCCGCTCCGCCTGGTGGGCGAGGCCGATGTCGCGGTGCTCGATCTCCTCGGCGCGGAAGGTTTCGATCGTGTTGCGCAGATCCGCCTCGTCGTCGCCGAGGCGGGCGGTCTGGCCCGCGTAATGCGCGTCGATCGCCTCCTCCACCGCCACGGTGCAGGCCATCGCGGCGCGCTCGCCGAGGGCGGCGGTAGCGGCGCCGAGCGCGAAGCCGGCGACGTGCCACAGCGGCAGCAGCGCCGTCGGCCGCACGCGCCGGCGCGCGATCAGGTCGGCGAAGGTGTCCAGATGCGCCTGCTCCTGCGCCTGCATGTGGCGCAGCGCCGCCGCCACCGGGCGCCGGCCCAGCACCGCCAGTTGGCCCTCGTAGATGCGGCGCGCCCCGTATTCGCCGGCGTGGTCGACCCGGATCATCCGCGCCACGGTCTCGCGCGTGGTCGGATCGCCAGGCAGACGGCCGGTATCGGTCTCGCTCATGCGGCGCTCCGGCGGCTGGCGGTGAGAACAAATCCCGTGCCGGCCGAAAACGCCAGCGCGTAGAGCAGGTTGAGTTCGGCGAAGGACAGCGGCAGGCCGGGCAGCGGAAAGATGCCTTCCTCGCAGGACTTGGACGGGCGGGCAGGCATGGCGCGCAGCCGTTCGGCGATGCTGCCGCCCTGGAAGCGCGGGGCGTTGCATTCGGGCAGCGGACTGGGCCAGGCGTGCAGCTCCACGCCGACATGCACGCCCGCCGCCGCCACTTCGACGAGGCCGACGACCAGCACCAGCGCCAGCACCAGCCGCGCCGCCCGCCGCGGCAGCAGCAGGCCGAGGACAGCGAGGGCGATGGCGATGCGATAGGGCCAGCGCTCCACCAGGCACAGCGGGCAGGGTACAAGCCGCCCCCACCATTCGGAGGCGAAAGCGACACCCAGCGCCGCCGCGGCGGCAACGCCGGCCGCTGCGAGGCCGCGGCGGGGAGAAATGGTCGGCATAGCAGCGATATGACCGGGCTTGCTGCTGCGGGCAAGTTGCGATGCCTCAATACGCCCGGCTAGTGTGCCATTCCGTAAGGTTAGAGGAGCGCGACATGCTGCGAGTGTGGGGCCGCACCAACTCCTCGAACGTGATGAAGGTCTTGTGGCTGCTGGACGAGCTCGGCCTGACCGCCGAGCGGATCGACGCCGGCGGAAGCTTCGGCCGCACCGGGACGCCCGAATACCGCGCCATGAACCCGCTCGGCCTGGTGCCGACGCTGGAGGATGACGGGTTCGCGCTGTTCGAAAGCAACGCCATCCTGCGCTACCTGTGCAACGCGCATGCGCCCGCCAGCCCGCTCTACCCACGGGCGGCGCGAGAGCGGGGTGTGGTGGACGCCTGGCTCGATTTCCAGCAGACCGCGCTCAACCAGCCGCAATCCGTGGTCTTCCGGGGCCTGGTACGGACCCCGCCGGCCGAGCGTGACAACGCCGCGATCTCGGCGGCGGTCGCGGAGGCGGGGCGGATCTGGGGCATCCTGGACGCCCGGCTGGCCAGGCGAACGTTCGTCGCCGGCGACGGGCTGACGCTCGCCGACATTGCGCTGGGCGTGCATGTGCATCGCTGGTTCGCCATGCCGATCGCGCGACCCGACAGCCCACACCTGCACGCCTGGCATCAGCGCCTGCAGACACGCCCGGCGTTCCGGGCGCACGTGGCGCAGCCGTTGAGCTGATCCGGGCGGTCAGGGCGCGTCGATCGCGCCGAGCGGCGGGACGACCCCGGACGCGGGACGCGGGGCGGAATTGATATTGGTCAATGCCGAAGTCCCGCGCCACTTCGATGGTGACCTCATCAGCGTTTTCCGGCAGCTTTCGAACGTCGGCGCCTGATCTGCCGGCCCGCACGACACCGGTACGGGAGGACGGGCGTCGATGAACGGCCAGGAATCCTCGTGTCATGCAGTTGATCGCGCCGGTTGGGAGCACTTCCCGCACGATGCCGACATCGGGGTGCGCGGCTGGGGATCGACGGTCGCGCAGGCCTTCGAGGAGACGGCCATTGCCCTGACGCATGTCGTCACCGATGCGGACATCCGGCCGCTGCGTCAGATCATCGTGTCGTGCCAGGCACCCGATGCGGAGCTGCTGCTGGTCGATTGGCTGAATGCGATCATCTACGAAATGGCCGTCGAGCGCATGCTGTTCAGCCGGTTCGCGGTCGTGATCGACGATGATCTGCGCCTGCGCGGCTTTCTGTGGGGTGAGCCCGTGGACATTCCTCGCCATGCGCCGGCCGTCGAGCCGAAGGGCGCCACCTGCACGGCGCTTCGGGTAGTGCGCGAGCGCGACGGTCGCTGGACGGCCGCCTGCGTGGTCGATGTCTGACCGGCGCGGGCAAGGAGCAGAACCGTGAATCCCGCGACACTGACGAAACTCGACGAAGTCACGTGGCGGATCGAGCGCACGGGATCGATGCTGGTCCCTGCGGTCATCTATGCCGACGAGGCGCTGATCCGGGAAATGGACGACAAGGTGGCGGAACAGGCGCGCAATGTCGCCGCCCTGCCCGGCATCGTCGGGGCCAGCTTCGTCATGCCCGATGCGCACTGGGGCTACGGCTTTCCGATCGGCGGCGTCGCCGCCTTCGATGCGGAGCGTGGCGGCGTCGTCTCCGCCGGCGGCGTGGGCTTCGACATTTCCTGCGGCGTGCGTACGGTGACGACCGGCATCGCGTTGGCGGACATCGCGTCCGTGCAGCACGCGCTTGCCGACTCCCTCGCCAGGACGATTCCCGCAGGCGTCGGCAGCGAGGGCGCCATCTCGCTCGATTCGCACGAGACCGACGCGATGCTGCTGGGCGGCGCGCAGTGGGCGGTCGGACGCGGCTGGGGAGATGCAGCCGATCTTGAGCGGATCGAGGAACATGGCTGCATGCCAGAGGCGCAGCCCGACCGCGTTTCGGACCGCGCCAAGGAGCGCCAGCGGCACGAGATGGGAACGCTGGGCTCCGGCAATCACTATCTCGAGATCCAGGCTGTCGAGGAAATCTTCGATCCCGCAGCAGCCAAGGCGTTCGGCCTCGTTCGCGGGGAAGTCGTGATCGCCATCCATTGCGGTTCGCGGGGACTGGGGCATCAGATCGGCACCGAGTTCCTCAGGGACATGGCGATCGCCGCCGCCGCCGCCGGGATCGCGCTGCCGGACCGCGAGCTGGCCTCTGCGCCGATCGCTTCGGAGTTGGGGCAGCGCTACCTGGGCGCGATGCGGGCCGCCATCAACTGCGCGCTGGCCAACCGCGAAATCCTCGACCACCTGGCGCGGCGCGTGGTGCGCCATTACTTCCCGACGGCCACTCCGGCGTTGCTGTTCGACGTCTCGCACAACACCTGCAAGGCCGAGACGCACCGGGCGGATGGGGCGGCGCGCGAGCTGTTCGTCCATCGCAAGGGCGCGACGCGGTCGTTCGGGCCGGGCCATCCCAGCCTGCCCGACGCGCTCCGCCGCGTGGGACAGCCGGTGCTGATCGGCGGCAGCATGGGGACAGGATCCTACGTGCTGGTCGGCACCGCCGAAAGCGAGGCACGCGCCTTCGCCTCCGCGTGCCACGGCGCCGGTCGTGCCATGTCGCGCCATGCCGCGCTGCGGCAGTGGAGCGGCCGGCAGATCGTGGACGAACTCGCCGCGCGCGGCATCCTCGTGCGCAGCCGGTCGATGCGCGGCGTGGCCGAGGAAGCGCCCGGCGCCTACAAGGACGTGGGCGCAGTGGTGCTCGCCGCCGAACGCGCGGGCCTCGCCCGGCGGGTGGCGCGGCTGCGGCCGGTGATCTGCATCAAGGGGTGATCCGCGGCGCGCCGGTACGCCGCGATCATGGTTGCCCTGCCCTCAGGAGCCGTGGCGCAGCCGTGATGCGGGATCGCGCCTCATGTAGCATGGTCGATCTGGTAGAGACCCTTGCCCAGGCAGACATGCAGGTCGGGTTCGTCCAGAAGCGACGCCACCACATCGGCGTCACGCAGCAGTCCGGCCTCGGCGGCGGCCTGCTCCCACTCCCCGGCCGCGAATCTGCCGCGCCCGATCTCCATGACGATCCATACCGATTGTCGGATCTCCCGCGGCAGGGCCGCGATCGCGTCGCGCAGGGCGACGACCTCCGGCTTTCCGGCCAGGAGATCCTGCAGCGGGACGTCATGCGCCGGATCGTGCGGGCCACGCGCCGGCATCGGTTCGCCGAGTGCTGCCTGCGGGATACTCCCGAGCAGACGATCACGCGGCTTGCGCGCTTCCGCCGCCAGATCCGCAATCCTTCGTGTCTCGAGGATGTCGATCTCATGCAGCATTCCCACTCTCCCGCGCGCAACCGGGCGGAACGCGGCGCGCCTGCCGCGCGCCGGAATTCATCGTGGCAATTTCGACATCACGCCGGGCCACGAGTGGCGGCATTGACGTGTGTCAACGGCTGCCTGATCTCCGAAAAGTGAGCCGCAGTCGCCCCTGCAGCGGACGGCCGCCTTGATGCTGATCAATGAAGCGCCTCGCCGGCCGCGTTCCTTGTGATCCGGAAAGTTGACAGGTGACGTCATGTCCAGGGCACCGATCAGCCACGAGCGCAAGATCCGCGAACGCGCCCGGCGCATGTGGCGCGACGAGGGCCGCCCCAAGGGCCGCCTGCCCGAATATCTTGAACGCGCGCGCGAG
>JAJZVE010000436.1 GCA_021845835.1 Pseudomonadota bacterium
GCGACCCCCCGCGTGCTGAGATTATGTTGCGGAAACCCCGCAAACCCCTCGCAAAACGGCCGTGCAGCGCGGGGCCGCAACATAACCCGCCGCGCAACATAATGCAGAGCGTTTTTAGCTTGGCGGCGCGGCGCACGTAGCTGGAGATACGACGCCAAGATTGGGGCCGCGCCGGTAAGCTAAAAACGGATTGGACTAACCCGCTGACACCTCAGCCGCCAACAGCATGGCGGCAAACAGTCGTGCTATGGGCATTGAATGACGCGACCACCTCGGTGGCAGTGGGAGCAAGGCCGGCGCATGCGAACGTCAGGACCGTCAACCGACGTTGGGTCGACGGCCTGACTGGCCGCAGAGGCGTCGCCAATGCAAAGGAGGCGGCAACTTGGTGCGTCAACCCCGGGACAGAGACGTACTGCACGTCACCCGATGCGTGGAGGCCTCGGGGCGGCGATGCAGAGAACGTTCGGTGTAGCATGCTGTGCGATGTCATGAGGTGTCCCAACGGGGTCGATTGGGCGTCGGAGATTTCGGGACGACGTCGACCACGATCATGTGCCCATGGTGGCAGGCGGGACATTCCTTGAGGGACGCCCCAGTGAGAGCCTCATATCGATCACGGTAGTCGTTGGACGGTTCGCCGAGGGACGATGGTTGCGTGGCCATGCCGAGCAGCACGCGACAACGTGCCAGCTTGTGCTCCCGATAGCGGTTGCAGAGGAAGCCGTAATATCGAATGCGCTGAAAGCCTTCCGGTAGGACATGGAGCAGGAACCGGCGGATGAACTCCTCGGCGGTGAGGGTCATCGTGCGGACGCGATTGTCGTTTCGGTAGTCTTTCCAGCGGAAGCAGACTTTGCCGTCGTCGATCGAGAGCAGACGATTGTTGGATATGGCGATGCGATGGGTATAGCGACCCACGTAGTCCAAGACCTGCTGGGGCCCGGCGAATGGCGGTTTGGCGTAGACGATCCATTCGGTGGTCCGGAGAGGTGCCAGGTACCGCAAGAACGATGCACTGTCGCTGAGGTGTTGCAGAGAGGAGAAGAGCGTTAGCCTGCCGGCACGGTAGGCATTCACCAAGTACTGCAGGAACAGCCGTCGGAACAGGCGTGACAGGACACGGACCGGAAGGAAGAAACCTGGCCGGCAGGAGATCCAGCGCGTGCCATCGCGCGAGATACCACCTCCCGGCACGACAAAATGGATATGGGGGTGGAACAGCATGTTTGACTCCCAGGTATGGAGAACACCGAAGAAGCCGATCTCCGCACCGAGGTGTGCGGGGTCAGCGGCGATGGTGCGAAGAGTCTCGGCGGCGGCGCGGAACAGGATGTCGTAGACCGCCGCCTTGTTCTGGCAGGCGATGCCGGCGATCTCCTGCGGGACGGTAAAGACGACGTGGAAATATTGCGTATCGAGGAGTTCCGCTTGACGATCCGCCAGCCATTCCGCGCGAGCGAGTGATTGGCAGGATGGGCAATGCCGCGATCGGCAGCTGTTGTACCAGACGCGCTGATGGCCGCAGTTGTCGCATCGCTCGACGTGACCGCCGAGGGCAGCAGTGCGACAGAGTTCGATCGCGGTCATGGCACGGCGCTGTACCATCGAGAGCGAAGCGCCGTGCTGTTGACGGTAATCCTGCCCGTAGCGGCGGAACACATCCGCCACTTGCAGGGAGCCGGCCGGCATGAGTCGAGGTCTAGAAGTGCTGCGGCGGTGGCGGTTCCGGAGTGGGGATGATCAACCGAGGCAGGAGGTCGAGCGGGCTGGACGTCGAACAGACTTTGCTCGTGGCGATCCGCAAGTAGCGGGCCGTCGTGGCAAGGCTGCGGTGGCCGAGCAAAAGCTGGATCGTCCGGACATCAGTGCCGGACTCAAGGAGATGCACGGCGAAGGCGTGGCGAAGGGAATGCGGCGTGACCGGCTTGGTTATTCCGGCACTTCGGCGAGCCAACTTACAAGCGAGCTCGACAGCTGACGAAGTAATCGGCCGCCCCGGATGATCACCCGGAAACAACCATTCCTTCGGCTGCGCGGCACGCCAATAGCTGCGGAGCGTCTCGAGCAGCTTGGGTGAGAGCATCACGTAGCGGTCTTTCTGGCCCTTCCCTTGTTCCACGCGAATGACCATTCGTTGGCTGTCGATTGCGGCCGCCGTCAAGTGGATCGCCTCGGAGACCCGCAGACCAGCCGCGTAGCAGGTGGTCAGGATCGCGCGCTGTTTGACGCTCGGCACGCAAGCCAGCAGATGCACCACCTCTTCCGGGCTGAGGATCTCGGGCAATTTCTGCGGCTTCTTGCAGGTTGGGATGACCTCCTCGAACACCCAGTTCCGCTTGAGCGTTACCTTGTAGAGGAAGCGGATGGCGGCGACCGCGATCAGTATCGAGACGGGCGCGAGGTTCCGCTCATTGGTGAGGTAGACCTGATAGGCACGAATATCTTCCGGCCCCAGCGCCTCAGGCGACTTGCCGAAGTGCCGCGCGAACTGCGAGACTTGCTGGCAGTACGACGCCTGGGTGTGGCGTGACAGGTTCCTGACCTGCATATCCTCGAGCATGCGTTGGCGAAGAGGGGTCATGTGAGGCCTCCATTGCGACAGGGAAGCGCCGTCACTCGGCGCCGGACTTATGCTGCCGCAGATGAAGTCGCCTGATGATAAACCTCTACGCGGTGGAAATCTGTGCCGGCGTGTTACCGATGAAGTGGAACCGATCGGTAATCAGCGAGGCGAGTTGCGGCTGGAATTGGCGGATCTGCTCGAAAAAATTATCGATTGCCGCCTTGAAGTCACCGAAGGTCGGGTAGTACGTGTTCCAGAGTGTCTTCTTCTTGAAGAACCACCAGAGCCGCTCGATCAGGTTCAGGTTCGGGGCGTAGGGCGGCAGATAGTGCAGCCGCACCCGGCATCCTGGCTGCGCCAGCCATTCGCGCACAGCAGCGGCACGGTTATAGGTGGCATTGTCGAGCACGGCCGAGATCACCTCGGCGGTCGGGTGCCGTTGCGCGAGATCCTCGAAAAGGGCGATCATCTCCGCGCCGGTGATCCGCTCCGCCTCGCGCTTCACCACCTGCCGATCGGGCCAGCTCAATGCGCCGTTCAACGTCACGTTGACCCGACCATGATTGCTTTGCAGCGTGCGCGTCTCACCTTTCTTGATCCAGCCGCAAGCCGGGTAGGCGTCGTAGGCTGGATGCGTCGCATCCACGAAATAAAGCGGCCGGTTCGGGTTGGCGGCTGCCTCCGTCATCAATGGGGACAGGGTGGTCTCAAGAAACGCCCGCTGCGCCACCGGGTCCGCCTTGGCCGGAACCCGCTTCGGCTGCTTCCAGACAAAACCCATCCGGCGCAGCAGCTTCGCCATCGCGTGCGGCGTATAGTGGGTTTTGAACTCACGCCGCACAAAATCGCAAACCTCGGCAGCGCTCAGATACAGCTTGCGCGCCAATTCGGCGTCCAGCGCCGTCTGCTGCGGTGCTGTCAGCGTCGGCGCGCTGCCCTGATAGGCCAGCCGCTCCACCCCGGCCCGCCCTTCGCCGCGGTACAGTCGTCGATGCTCGCGCACCGTCTCGGCCTCGACGAACAGGGCATGCGCCACGGCCTCCGCCGTCCAGCCCTCGTCCAGCAGCAGCAGAGCGTTCATCCGCCGATGCACCGCACTGTTTATCTGCCGCCGCATCTGCGCCAGGAAATGGGCCCGATCCGCCTCGCTCAGCAACATGCCTGTCATCGAGATAGCGAATCGTACCCCGCCGAGCCGAGGCAAGAGAAAAATGCAGAAATCTACGGAGTCGGGGTTTACCGCGCTGTTTGCCTCGCGGATCGGGCTACCTTGGTCGCCGCAAGGTTCATTGTGACCGGACACGCGCGACTCCCGCGAAGCGGGTTAGTCCAATCAAGCTTATGTGCAGTTGAACATAAGACCGACGCCGCGACCGGCCAGCATGGCGATCTGCTCGACCTGATCCGGCTCAACCGTGGTCTCGATCGCCTGGGCGATACGCTCGGCGAGGCGCGGGCCTTCCTCGGACTGCCGAAGCAGGAGCTGGGGTGCGTACCGGCACGAGCGGGATCGTCGGACTCGGCCCGGCGCCTGTTCGCCCTATCACGCCCGATCGTCGGGACCCTGGCCGAGACCTATCTCCGCAACCGCGGGATCATCGGGCGGCTGGAGGTCGTGCCGGCGCTCCGCTTTCACCCCACCTGCTTCTACCGGGCGCATGACGCTGCCCCCCGCGAGGCTTGGCCGGCGCTGATCGCCGCCGTCACCGGCCCCGACGGCGTGATCACCGGCGTGCATCGCACCTGGCTTGATCGGGATGGCGCCGGCAAGGCACCGATCGCGACACCACGGCGTGCGCTGGGCCATCTTCTCGGCAACGCCGTCCGCTTCGACAGGGTCTCCGACGTCCTGGCCGCGGGCGAGGGTATCGAGACGATGCTGTCGCTGCGATGCCTTCTGCCCGACATGCCGATGGCGGCGGCCCTCTCGGCCAGCCACCTCACCTCCCTGATCCTGCCGCCGGCGCTGTGCCGCCTCTACATCGCGCGCGACAACGACGCGGCCGGGCGTCATGCGGCGATGTGCCTGCGCGACCGGGCCAGAGCGGCCGGGATCGAGGCGCGCATCCTCTGGCCGGTGACCAACGACTTCAACGCCGACCTGCGCCGCTTCGGCGCCGACGCTCTGCTGGGACGGCTGCGAGTCCAGCTCACCCCGGAGGATGCCGAGCGCTTTGCATTGGGCGACACCCGGCCTGTGGCGTCAGGCTGAGAGGCCCGGCAACGCATCGCCCGGGAAAGCGCCACCGGTCGCCGGTGTGCCTCGTGTCCGGGAGCGGGCCGTGCCCACGGCCTTCTGAGAGCGGCGATCGGGCCATAGCCAGGCCGGGGACGCAACGGCGGGCGGCGACTATTTTCCGCCGCG
>JAJZVE010000437.1 GCA_021845835.1 Pseudomonadota bacterium
CTCTGGATGGAACCTCGGAGCGGAACAAGGCGAAGGACAACACCGCGAGGATCAGCTCAATGACTGCGAACAGTCCAAACGCGGCCCCAAAACCGAACCGAAGCAGCGCGCCGAAGATGAGGCTTCCGAGACCGAAGCCGACAAAGAGCGTGAAGACGTTCAAGCCCATTGCCTGCCCGGCGCGTTTGCCGCCGAGGGAGGTGACGATTCCCCCGAAGAGCGGCTGGGTCATGTCGTAGCCCAGGGACAGGACCATCGCGACGACGGGGGCGAGGATCATCGGAAAGCCGAGCAGCAGAGCGGCCGCCGCGACGGCGCTCAGAACGAGGCCAATCGGTATCAATCGGGCGCGGCCCCAGCGATCGGCCGCTCGGCCGATCACCGGCCCGAACAGGAAGCCCGGCACGCCATAGCCGAGGAGGGCCAAGCCGATACCGACGGGTCCAATGCCGTATTGCCGCTCGAAATACACGCCGAGCCAGGTGAACACGCCGGAATGGAACATGGAGTTGACCAGGACATAGCCGTAGGTGCGCTGCCCGCGCGGTGTGCCAAGCAGATCCTTGTAGCCACGAAAGAGGTCCCGCAGCGTGCCTGTCACCGGCTGAACCGCGGCGGCAATGACGGCTCGATAAGGCAGGAGAACCAGGAGGAGCACCGCACCGGCCGCGCCGACAGCGACGAACAGACCTTGCCAGCCGACGAACGGCACGATCATCGCGCCCAGCGGTGAACCGAACGCCATGCCGCCGGCCATCGCGCCGAACAGCCAGCCAAGCGGTCGGCCCCGCTGTTCGTAGGGATAGAGTCGCCCCACCAGCGCCAACGCGAGCGGAACCACGCCGCCTGCGCCGATCCCGGTCGCCATCCGCCACAGCGCCAGCTGTTCAATGGAGTGCGCTGTTGCGGTCAGGATCGTGAGCGCCGCGAACGCCGCGAGGGAGGTAAACATCACGCGGTGGATGCCGAGCCGATCCGCCAGAAGGCCATACGCGAGGGTCGCGATTCCATAGGGGATCAAGTATGCCGGCACGATGAGCCCGACCGTCTCAACTGACGTCCCGAACGTGTTCGACAGCGCCGGTATGATCGGCGCCACCATGTAGGCTTGGAAAAAGATGATGAAGGTTGCTGCCGCGAGCATCCTGAGGAGCCGCTCGCGCTGGCGCTCGCCGATCGCCGCCGGCATCGTTTGCTGAACTTCAGTCATTTCATTCCCTTACTCAGACCGCCTGCACTGACGCGGGCACGATCGGGCGCCCGACGCTGCGGATCGCGTCGAAAAAAAGCCGCGGGGTTCCCCACAGCGAGTTTATGAAGATCGCCGTGACGCTCACCGCCATTGCAACCATCGCCCATACCGGATGAATGAGGCCGGTGGCGGCGAGCGGAATGCCCAGGCCGTTGAAGAGGAAGGCGAGCACGACGTTCTGAACCATCTTGCCATAGCTCCGGCGGCTGATGTCGCGGGCGACCGGCAGCGCGTCCAAGCGGTTCGACAGGATGATGATGTCCGCCGCCTCTATGGCGATATCGGTGCCGGCGCCCATGGCGATGCCGATATCGGCCTGCATCAAAGCCGGCGCGTCGTTGATGCCGTCGCCGACCATGGCCACGCGAGCCGTCACCTGGAGACCGCGAATGATCGCGGCCTTGTCCTGCGGCAAGACGCCGGCATGCACCTCGTCGATGGCAAGATCGCCGGCGACGCGCCGTGCCGCGCGCTCGTTGTCGCCGGTGACCAGGATCGTCTTGAGACCAGCGTTGCGCAGTGCGGCCACGGCCGAAACAGCGTCTGGTCGCAGCGTATCGCCCAAGGCGACGATACCGAGCGCACGCCCTTCGCGCGCGACGGCAATCACCGTCCGCCCCGCCGCCTCAAGAGCGTCGACGCTCTTGTGAAGACCCATGAGGTCTATGTTCCGCTCCGCGAGGAACCGCGGGCTGCCGACGAGAACCTCGCCGATGCCGATGCGCGCGACGACGCCCTTTCCAGGGAACGCCTCGAAGGACGTGACTTCCGGAGGCGTTGCACCGCGCTCGAAGGCCGCTTTGACCACGGCCTGGGCGAGCGGGTGCTCTGAGGATACTTCGGCAGCGGCGGCTATTGCGAGCAGTTCCTGCTCGCTTACGTTGAGAACCTCGATCTCGCGCACCATGGGGCGGCCTTCGGTGAGCGTTCCGGTCTTGTCGAACACTATCTGCTTCACCGTGCGGAAGCCTTGGAAGGCTTCGCCGGTCCGCATCAGGATGCCATGCTCGGCGGCTTGGCCGGCGCCGCGCACGATGGAGAGCGGTGCAGAGATGCCGACGGCGCAGGGATAACCCATCACCAGCACGCTGAGGCCGGCGAAGACCGCGCGTTCCACATCGACATGCCCGGTGCCCAGCCAGGAGCCGACGAGCCAGCCGATAACCGCGAGAGCGGCGATACCAAGAACGGTCGGCGTGTAGACCCGCAGCACGCGGTCGACGAGATGGAGGAGGCCGGGCTTCAGCGCTCGCGCATCCTCAACATGACGGATGATCTGGTGCAGGAAGCTGCCTTCGCCAACCGCTGTGATCTTCACCAGCAGCGTGCCCGTCCCATTGATCGAGCCGCCGATGACCGAACTCCCCTCGGTTTTTTCGACCGGAATCGACTCGCCGGTCACCAGCGATTGATCGACGCCCGAGCGGCCACTGACCACCGTGCCATCGACGGGCACGCGCTCGCCGGGGCGAATACGCACGAGGTCGCCGAGTTTCACGTCCTCGATCGGCACGTCGATTTCCAGAGTCCCGCGCACGATCCGCGCGGTTGCGGGCTGCAGATCCAGGAGACGCTTCACCGCTTGTGAGCTGCGCGTCTTGACGATCAGCGAAAGCCATTCCGAGAAGATGTGGTACGTGCCGACCATGACCGAGACGGCAAAGAACGGCGCGGTCGGATAGCCGGGCCGATTAAGCACGAGCCCAATGACGCCGCCGGCCATGCCTGCGAATGCGCCAATCTCAAGCAGCACATGCTGATTGACAATACCTCGCCGCAGCGCCTGGAACGCCATATGAAGGATGTGCCGTCCGACGCCGAATATCAGGACCACAGCCAAGGCGCCGGTGAGCCACGGAGCGACGTTGGTCAGATATCCTTCCAGATTGAGGTAGAGCAACGAGAGCGCCATGACGACGAGGCCCGAGAAGGCGCTGATGGCTACCCATAACCCGGTCGAGCGCAGGACCAGGAATACGAAACCGCCGAGGCTTAGGCAGACGAGCGCCGGCAAAAAGCCGATCCAGCCCACCTGGGGATCGGCGATAATCGGGATGGAAGCAACGCTGAGCACGACGGCCAAGACAAAGCGTCGCGCCTCGCGCACCAGATCGCGCTCTTCTTCTTCGAATCCCCTGAGCTTGCGGGGGTCGGAGATGGTGTAGCCGATGTCGCGCAAGGTTTGCAGCAGTTGCTCGGGGCGTGCGACGGCAGGGTCGTATTCGACCAGCGCCTGTTCATGCGTCAGACTCACCGCCACCTTGTCGACGCCGGGCATTCGGCCCAGCGCTTTCTCTATAGTACCCGTGCAGAGCGAGCAGTGGAGGCCGCCGATCCGCGCGCGGATCTTCCGACGATCGGGCCGGGCTGAGGGCTCCTCGCTCCACGGCTGAAACGAGGGTGGAACTGTTGTCGCGACACGCATCGTCATCTCCATTCATCGCAGTTATCGACCCAGTGTCTGGACCCCGCGACGCGCTTTCTGGTTGAACCCACGCTCATGCGCTGAATTCGATCAGTGCCGACCCGCGACGCGAAAGCCGGGCTTTTGGATCACCGCCACGAGGCGATCCTCGCCGGTACTTTGCGGGTCATAGAGGATGCGGGCTTGACCTTCTTCGAACGAGACCGTCGCCATCCGTACGCCTGGCTCACTTTCGACCAGGGTCTTGATGGTATTGGCGCAGCCATCACAGTTCATGCCTTCGATCTTGAAAGTTGTCGTTTTCATATGTTGCTCCATTACAGGCACTATCGGCGCAGCCCGATAGCTTTCTCCGCTATTTGCGTCCGAGTGCACCTGCTCAATCTCCACGTGAGCTGGCACACCCGGTAACTTGCGGCGCATAGCGCCGCGGCAAGTGAGCCTCCGGTGGCGTTAGGACCTGAGAACACTTGACCTCACAGCATGGCCATGCCGTGACAGTTCGACGCTAAGCCTTGGAGTTAACTCCAGAGTCAAGTGGATTCCGCCACGTCTCGGCGAGCCTGATGATGGAGGTTGTTGCCGCGCTGCGAGCAGAGCTGAAACTGAGATCCTGCGCGTTCACGAAGGCTTGGTGAGTATTCTCGGCAGAAGACAGTCTCGATCGGAAATAATCGGTTGAGCATCAAGAGCGGCCATTCGACTGCCCGCCGCATTCTGAAGCGCAGACTATAATTGCACCATAGTCATGGTCTGCGCTATTTCGACAATCCTTCAAATAGCGCTTATGAGTCAGATCGCGGCCAGCTTGACTCGCGCGCCCAGCTTTTCCGCCGCCTCCTTGCGCTCGCTATAGCGGCTGGCGAGGTAGGCGGAGGGACCACGCGTCAGCAGCGTGAACTTCACCAGCTCCTCCACGACATCGACGACACGATCGTAATAGGGTGACGGCTTCATCCAGCCCGCCTCGTCGAACTGCTCGTAGGCCTTTGCGACAGAGGACTGGTTCGGGATGGTGATCATGCGCATCCAGCGGCCGAGGACGCGCATCTGATTAACAGCATTGAAGGACTGCGAGCCACCGCTCACCTGCATGACGGCCAGTGTCTTGCCTTGCGTCGGCCTGACCGCGCCGATCGCCAGCGGAATCCAATCGATCTGCGCCTTGATAATGCCAGTCATGGCACCGTGGCGCTCCGGGCTGCACCACACCTGTCCCTACGCACAGGC
>JAJZVE010000438.1 GCA_021845835.1 Pseudomonadota bacterium
GGGCCAGGAAGTGAACGCGCGGCAGCACCTGTTCGCCGAACACCGTCGCCGCGGTGCGCGCCGCTGCCGGCGCCGCGGCGGTGCCGGCGACGCGGTCGCACAGCCAGCCGGCGGTGACGGTGCCGAGCAGGTGCAGGAACGGCGTCGCGCCCGCCTCCGCCTCCCGCGGGCCGGCCTGGCGCAGCCAGGCGGCGCCGTCGGCGGCGAGCCGGGCGGCGTGCTGCAGCGCCGGTCCGCCGGCCTCGTCCGCGGCGATTTCGGCCAGCAGTTCGGCGCACGCCGCGCCCTGGTCGCGTTTGAGGCCGCGCTTCAGCAGCGTCAGCGCCTGGATGCCGTTGGTGCCCTCGTAGATCGGCGCGATGCGGGCGTCGCGCAGGTGCTGCGCCGCCCCGGTCGTCTCCACGAATCCCGCGCCGCCATGCACCTGGATGCCGAGCGACGCCGCCTCCACCCCGGCCTCGGTCGCCCACGCCTTCGCCACCGGGATCAGCAGTGCCGCCCGCCGTTCCGGCGCCAGCGCGGCATACAGCGTCAGCAGCCGGCCGCCGAGCGCCAGCGCCCGCATGGTCAGCAGCGTGCGCCGCACGTCCGGGTGCTGCACGATCGGCACGCCGCCTTGCGTGCGCTCCGCGGCATAGGCGACGGCGCGGCGGAAGGCGCGCTCGGCCACCGCGACGCCCTGCATGGCGACGCCGAGCCGGGCCGCGTTCATCATCGCGAACATGCAGGCGAGGCCCTGATGCGCCGGGCCGACCAGTTCGCCGTGCGCATCCTCGAACGCCATCGTGCAGGTGGGGCTGGCGTGGATGCCGAGCTTGCGTTCGATCGCCACGCAGCGCACGCCGTTGGCGGCCCCGTCGGCGCGCAGCTTCGGCACCGCGAACAGCGAGATGCCGGCGCTGCCGGAAGGCGCGTCGGGCAGGCGGGCAAGCACCATGTGCAGGATGTTCTCCGTCATCCCGTGCTCGCCGTAGGTGATGAAGATCTTCTGGCCGGTGACGCGGAAGCCGCCGGCGCCATCCGGCACTGCGCGGGTGCGCACGCCCGACAGGTCGGAACCGGCCTGCGGCTCGGTCAGGCACATCGTGCCGTTCCAGTCGCCGCCGATCAGTTTCGGCAGGAAGCGCGCCCGCTGCTCGGGCGAGCCGTGCGCCTGCAGCAGATGGATGGCATCCTGGGTCAGCATCGGGCACAGCCCGAACGCGAAGTTGGCGCTGGTGAACATCTCGTGCGCCGCGAGGCCGAGCGCCACCGGCAGCCCCTGGCCGCCGTACTCCTCGGCCGCCGCAAGGCCGATCCAGCCGCCGGCGGCGAAGGCTCGGTGCGCCTCGGCGAAGCCGTCGGGAACGGTGACGGTGCCGTCCTGCCAGCGCGCGCCGGTCTCGTCGCCCGGCCGGTCGAGCGGCGCCAGCACGCCCTCGGCCATGCGCGCCGCTTCCTCCAGGATCGCCGCGGTGTCGTCCTCGGCGAGCGCGTCGAAGCCGAGCACGTTGTGCAGCAGCCACGCCGTTTCGGCGGGCGGGGCGGTGATGCCCATTCCGTTCTCCCTCAGCCCGGCAGCAGCACGGTCGCCACCGCCTGCGCCGCGATGCCCTCCATGCGCCCGGTGAAGCCGAGCCGTTCGGTCGTCGTCGCCTTCACCGAAACGCGGTCCGTTGCAACGCCCAGCAGCGCCGCCAGCCGTTCCGCCATGCGCGCCGCATAGGGCGCGATCCTGGGCCGTTCGCAGATCAGCGTCACGTCCGCATTCGCGAGCATTCCGCCGCGCGCGGCGATGCGCGCCGCGGCGTGGGTCAGGAAGCGCGCCGAATCGGCGTCCTTCCACGTCGCTTCGGAGGGCGGGAAATGCCGGCCGATATCGCCCTCCGCCAGTGCGCCGTAAATCGCGTCGCACAGTGCATGGATGCCGACATCGGCATCCGAATGCCCGGCCAGCCCCAGATCGTGCGGCACCTCGACGCCGCACAGCACCAGGCGGCGGCCGGCGGCAAGCACATGCACGTCGAACCCGGTGCCGACGCGCGGCAGCAGGGCAGGGGCCAGGATGCGTTCCAGGCGCACCAGATCCTCCGCATAGGTCAGCTTGATGTTGTCCTCGCTCCCCGCCACCACGGCGACGGCATGGCCCGCCTGCTCCAGGATGGCGGCGTCGTCGGTGGCACCCTCGGGCGCGGCGCGGTGCAGCCCGAGCAGCAGGTCGAAGCGGAAGGCCTGGGGAGTCTGGGCGCGGTACAACCCGGCGCGCGGCACGGTGGCGACGATCCGGCCATCGGGTTGCACCCGCTTCAGCGTTTCCGCCACCGGCACCGCCGGAATCGCGCCGTCGTGCGCCTGCAACGCCGCCAGCAGCGCGGCGATCGTTGCCGCCGGGAAAAACGGGCGGCAGCCGTCGTGGATGAGGACGAGGGCGGGGGCGTGCGGGGCCAGCGCCTCCAGCCCGCGGCGCACGCTTTCCTGCCGCGTCGCCCCGCCATCGACCGGCGGCAGATGCGGCAGGCCGGCGAGGGCGGCGGCAATCGGGGCGGCGGGGCCGACCGGCAGCAGCAGGTCCACCTGGCGGACCAGACGCTCGGCGGCGTGGCGCAGCACCGGCTTGCCGGCGAGCGGCAGGAATTGCTTCGGCTGCTCGGCGCCCAGCCGGCTGCCGGTTCCGGCGGCCATCAGCAGGGCGGCGACAGGGGATGCGGGACGTGTCATGTGCGCTACAACATGCCGCCGCCGTGTTGCGCGTCAACCCGGCCGGGACTACCCTGCCCAAATCATGGGCAACACGAACGTAGGCGGGCAGAGGTCGCCGCCGCTGCGGCCGATCGACCTCGGCGGCGGTGTGCGGATCGCGACGCCGGTGATCCTGGCGCCGATGTCGGGCGTCACAGACCTGCCGTTCCGCCGCCTCGCCCGCGCGCTCGGCGCCGGGCTCGTGGTTTCCGAGATGATCGCCTCCTGGGCGATGGTGCGGGAGAACCGCGCCACGCTGCGCATGGCCGAACTGGACGGCAAACCGTCGGCGATCCAGCTCGCCGGCTGCGATCCGGCGGCGATGGCGGAGGCGGCGCGTATCGCGGTGGGGCGCGGCGCCGACATCATCGACATCAATTTCGGCTGCCCGGTGAAGAAGGTCGCGGTCGGCCAGATGGCCGGCAGCGCGCTGATGCGCGACGAAGCCGCCGCCGCGCGCATTCTCGAAGCGACCGTCAGGGCCGTGGCCGTGCCGGTGACGCTGAAGATGCGCATGGGCTGGGACCACGCCAGCCTGAACGCGCCGCGGCTGGCGCGCATCGCCGAGCAGGCCGGCATCCGCATGGTGACGGTGCATGGCCGCACCCGGCAGATGTTCTACACCGGCGCCGCCGACTGGGATTTTGTCCGTTCCGTGAAGGACGCCGTGGGCATCCCGGTGATCGTGAACGGCGACATCGTCACCGAGGACGATGCGGAAGCGGCGCTGGAAAAATCCGGCGCCGACGGCGTGATGATCGGCCGTGGCTGCTGCGGCCGGCCGTGGTTCCCGGCGCAGGTCGCGCACGCGCTCGCCACCGGCGAACGCCGGCCCGATCCGCCGTTGGCGGAGCAGAAGCGCATCATGCTGCTGCACTACGACGCCGTGCTTTCGCAGTACGGCATCGCGGCGGGGCTGCGGCTGGCGCGCAAGCATCTCGCCTGGTACTCGCGCGGCCTGCCCGGCTCGGCGGAGTTCCGCGCCGTCGTCAACCGGCTCGACAGGGTTGCGGATGTGCTCGATCTGATCGACCGGTTCTACGATCCGCTGATCGCGCGCGGGGTCGCGGGCGGCGTGTCGCGCGAAGCGGCATTGGCGGAAGCGGCATGAACGGCGCGTTTGCCCGCGGCGTGCTGGCGGTGGCCGGCCGCAACGCGCCGCGCCAGCCCGACCATGCGGCGCTGCTGTCGGCGCTGCCGGTCGCGGTGGTGCTGCTGGATGCCGACAACCATTTCCGCTACGTCAACAACGCCGCCGAGCAGTTCTTCGGCATCTCCCTGGTGCAACTGGCGCAGCACACGCTGGCCGATCTGGTGCCCGCCGACAACCCGATCTTCCTGCTGATCGAGCAGGCGCGCGAGAACGGCGTCACCATCAGCGAATACGACCTGACGCTGGAAAGCCCGCGGCTGCACAAGCAGGCGGTGACGGTGCAGGGCTCGCCGCTGCCGGAGGAGCCGGGCGCCGTCGTGCTGGTGCTGCAGGACGCCTCGGCGGCGCGCGCGCTCGATCGGCAGCTCACGTTCCGCAGCGCTGCACGCTCCGTCACCGGCATGGCGGCGATCCTGGCGCACGAGGTGAAGAACCCGCTCTCCGGCATCCGCGGCGCGGCGCAACTGCTGGAAAGCAGCGTCGATCCGGCGGATCGCGAGCTGACCGTGCTGATCCGCGACGAGGCCGACCGCATCCGCGCCCTGGTCGATCGCATGGAGATCTTCGGCGACAAGCCGATCGAGCGGCAACCGGTCAACATCCATCGCGTGCTGGAACACGTGCGGCGGCTGGCGCAGAACGGCTTCGCCGCGCATCTGCGCATCCACGAGGCCTATGACCCGTCGCTGCCGCCGGCGCTCGGCAACCGCGACCAGTTGGTGCAGGTGTTGCTGAACCTGGTCAAGAACGCCGCCGAGGCGCTGACGGACGGCGCCGTCGCGAACGGCGAGATCACGCTGACCACCGGCTTCCAGCACGGCGTGCGGCTCGCGGTGCCGGGCAGCGAGCGGCGGCTGCATCTGCCGCTGCTGGTCGCGGTGCGCGACAACGGCCCCGGCATCCCCGACGACATCCGGCCGAACCTGTTCGATCCGTTCGTGACCTCCAAGCCGTCCGGCAGCGGCCTCGGTCTTGCTCTGGTGGCCAAGATCGTCGCCGATCACGGCGGCCTGGTGGAAGTTGACAGCCGGC
>JAJZVE010000439.1 GCA_021845835.1 Pseudomonadota bacterium
GAGTCATGCTCCTCCTCGCGTGTGGCGGTGCGTTGGCACTTTCGGCCTGCGCCCAGCCGGTGCCGAAGATCGCCTACGACAACCCCCAGCCCGCGCACTTGCTGCCGTCGCCGCCAGCGCCAGTCCAGGTCGTGACGTTGCCCGAACCGCTGCCGCTGCCGGGGCAACTCAAGAAAGTGCCGCCGGCCTCGGTGGGCCGACCATCACCGCAGCCTGCAAATCCGGTCGCCCGCGTGGCCCTGGCCAATGCCGCGGCGCGCATCAACCCGACGCGCGACGGCTACATCAACGCCATGCAGGTGTTCCCCTGGTCGGACGGCGCGCCTATCACCTCGAGGTGCATCCGACCAAGGACACCTACATGGCCGCGGTGTCCTGGAACTACCCGCAGGACGATCTGCTGGCGTTGCGGACGCAGAACGCCGCAGCGACGGATTATGCGAACACCGTGGCGGCGAACGATGTGAACATCGCGGCGCTGCATTTCCGGTATCGGATCAGCGACGATGATCCGCCCTGGCGGCCGGTGCAGGTCTTCGATGACGGCTCCAAGGTCTATACCCAATTCCCACCGAGGATCGCCCAGGGCGACATGCCGCCGCTGTTCATCCTCGGCGCGCCGGGCGGCAAGGCTGAGATCGTCAATTACCGCGTGCGCGGCAACACCATGATCGTCGATCGGCTGTTCGCCGCCGCCGAACTCCGCCTCGGCGCCGGGCCGCAGCAGGTCGTGCGCATCACGCGGACCGATGGGCACGGCTGATCATGCCGGACGGCAGTTCTGTGGTGCTCGACGATCGACCGATCAAGCACACGATCACCGTCACTGCGGCGCTGGACGCGCTGATCCGCGACTACGCCGCCGCCATCGCGGCACAGGACGGCCTGTCCCAGGCGCCACCCGTCGAGAAGCTGGTGCCGATCATCGTCGAACGGTTCATCACCACGGACCGGGCGTTTCAGGCTCCTGTGCACCGGGTACCACCGACCGTGCCGCATGAGCCGCCGCCACATTCAAGACAGTCACCGCCCAGCCGGGAACGCGAGGGAGATCAGCCAACCATCGCCGGGTCGGAGTGACCCCGGCTAGGAAGGAGAGCAGCAGCGCGTTACGTATTGCAAAACGCGCTACGGTCTCCTACATTCGCGCCATGACGAAAGGGACCACCATGACCGGCGCGGCCAAACGCAAAGACCATCCGCTCTCGATGCGCCTCCCGGAAGGCGACATCGCCATCATCGACCGTGCCGCCGACCTGCGCGGCCGGTCGCGGACCGACTTCGTGCGGGAGGCGGCGGTTCGGGCCGCCGAGGAGGTCCTCATGGAAAGCACGCTGCTCCGCATGACCCCCGAGGGCTTCGAGGCGTTCGTCCAGGCCGTCTCCGCCCCCGCCACATCCGTCCCGGAGATGGTGGCGTCCCTCCGCCGCAAGGCGCCGTGGGAGAAGGGCGCGGCGAAGCGCTGATGGCGGAGCCGCCGCTCTCCGCCCCCGAGCTGCTGAATGCCGGCCACGATGTCGCCCGGTTCTCCTGCGGCAAGCCTTCGCTCGATCATTGGCTGAAGACCCGGGCGCTCGCCAATCAGCAGAAGGGGTTCACGGTGGTCATGGTCGTCCACGTGGCGGGCCGTGTCGTCGGCTATTACGGCCTGGCGCCGACCGCCATCATCCCCGCCGCCCTGCCGCGCTCGCTCCGCACCGGCCAGCCGCCGAACCCGGTGCCGTGCATTCTGCTCGGCCAGCTTGCCACCGATCTGGCCTGGGTCGGGCGGGGGATCGGCACCGGGCTGTTCAACCACGCGCTCGCCCGCAGCGTCAGCGGCGCCGCGCTGATCGGCGGGCGCGCCTTGGTCGTCAATGCCGTCGATGACGAGGCCGCCGTGTTCTGGCGCCGCCGCGGGTTCCTGCATTCAAGGGACGACGCACTGGTGCTGTTCCGGTCCATGGCCGACATCGCCGCCTCGCTGAAGGCGGTTGATCCCCACGCCGACGGTTAGGTCATCGCCTGGTCCCGTCAGGCGCGCGGCAGCGGAGCGAGCAGGTCGGTGGTATTGTTGGCTGGCCGGTTGGCACGTTTGCGCACCGGCCAGACGCGCAGCGTATCCTCCGCCGGGTGCAGCAGCGATGCGGCGTCGCCCTCGGTCTCGCCGAGCCATAGTGGCCAGTCGGGCGGCTCGACGATCGCTGGTATGCGGTCATGAGATGGCTCCATGACCGCGAGGGCGATCAGAACCTCGAGAACGGCTCGCAGCAGCCCCACGCCGTCGTACAGTGCGACGGTCGCGTCCAGTGCCAGGTCGCTTTCCGATGCCTGGCCCGTCTTGATTGTACCATCGCGCCGATCACCAGCGTGAACCGCCATTGAGGGCAAAGCCTTCGGGCTACAGCGGAACGGGAAGAAGCATCCCCACGCGAATCAGCGAGTCAATGTGCTCAACGACCGAGGCCGTTACGTTGCGGATAGAACACAGTATTCCGATCTCGATGTTACGATTGAACGCTGATTCAGTGAGGTTAGCCGAACTGACGAGAACGCATGAATGATCAGCTGCTGCCACTTTCGCGTGGAGCACAGACCGTGCCGTGGACTCAGAAGAAAGAGATCGCGGGTCGTAAAAGAGCCGAGGAAAGCGACCGCCCGGCCACTCGCTCGCACGGAATTTCTCGGCGAACCGTCCGATAAGGGACTGCTCATCGCTCGTGTCGCCCGGCTGACGGGATATGTCCAAGCACAGCAGCACCTCCAGTTCGGGTGACCCCTGCATACGCTCGGAAAGTCTACGAAGGACAGACCGGCCATTGTGGAGCGCAAACCCAGTGATGACGATTCTGCGTTGCGCGCGATCTATGACTTCCCGGAATGCTTCTGCCGTCTCGCGCAGCCCGGAGACAACCCTCGGGCCGCTTGCAACTGGTTCCACCGCGGCTATGATCTTTTCTGCTGTCTGTCGCTCGCGTGCGATCGCTCGCAACATCCAGACAACAAGAGGGAGCGATGCACTGAGGTCGGTAAGATTCGCCAGGACTTGGCGATCATCCAAGTCATCTATCGCGATTCCCAAAGCCCGCAGATTTACATCCTGCGTCGGCCAACGAACCCTGCCAGCCTCGATCGCATCGGCCAGGAAGGTGAGTTCGGACGATCTCATCGGGCCACGCCATTGCGCGTAAAGGCTTCCAGGAATGCTGCCCCCTCAGAGAGGACGGTCTCCACGACAAGCGCCCTGTCGAGAAAATCATTCCTCTGCTCGCAGCTTGTTTCGGCGATCAAGAGGCAGCCATGGCAAGCAGCGCCGTGCAGCGGTCTAGCCGACAAGCGGTCGTCGGGACGATGTTCCGCGCAAATTGGATCGTTCGAACACAACACGGCCAGTTCGAGCGCGTGGCGGAGATGACGCCCTACGCTTCTGGCACTCTCTACCAGTCCACCCAGCGTTCCCTCGGACCCAGAAGATGCCGTATAAATCAAAATCCCGTAGCGACCGTTATTTGCATAAATCCGCTCTCGCAGGGAATTAGCGGCATACCCTGCCTCCAGGGCGATTGCAGTCAACAGCATGTGCGCCAGAGAGTGCAGCATCATGTAGGCGACACCCGGAAATTCGCGGCGACTGTTCGGGCGGTCCGCCTTCCATGAAAGAAAGCCGGCCCGTAGCGCCTCCTGCCGCGCTAGTACCCCCGGACGGGAGAGCCATGCTTCGACGTCCTGCCGCTTGAGCTGGATGAAGATTCCCTCACCCCGATGCTCGACCGCGGGCAGCCACGTTACAGCGCGAGCCAATGCCGCGCGCTCAACGCCGATATCGAGCTCACCATCCTCATCTGGAGCAAGAGCATCGAAGCGCGTGAAGCCAGCCTGCGCGATCACCTCTCGGAGGCGCCGGATCACGACAACTCGCTCAACAGCACCGAGCAGCGGCTCTCCCGCAACATGCCAGGAGGATGAGTCGAGAGTTTCCGCGAAGAAGGGGCTATCAGGCGTATCACGACCCATCGATGGCCTGCCGGAGGCCATGACATCGAACTCCGCGGGCTTGAGCCCCATCTCTGCGATCGATGCAACGCCTGCTGTCCTGCGCTCGATGGCCGCCATAACTTCGTCATCGCTGAAGCCGTCGAGATCAGCCGCCAGACCGCTGTTGAATTTGCGAGCCATTCCCAGCATCGCCTGGTCGGTGACTTTCGCCAGATCGGTCCACCAACGTTCCACGGCAGTCTTGAGTGCTTCGTCTTCGTCCGGCAGCGAGATGGCGCTCATTAACTCGGGAAAATAGGCGTTGCTTGCGGTTCGAATGAGAAGGCGCCGATGTTCGCTGCACGCCTCATGCGAATAGGGACCGAGCCAGGGCCGATTCCCACGGCACGTGCCCAACGCCGTCGTTCTTGGGGATACCGCGTCGAGAAGACGACGCTCGGCGCCACAATCGCATCCCACGACCACATCCGCGACGTCTCCAGATGTACCCCGTTCCTCGGTCCATAGTGTTCGGGTGCATTCGGTCACGCCGTGGTGGATATAGACCCGCCAATCGATATCCTCGACATGGCCGCGCGTGCAGGCCGCAACGAAACGCACCGGCACAACCGGCTTCTTCCGACCATCTTCCGGATCCCGATACACACCACTCGTCAGTGCCGCCTCACCGATCAGCCTCCGCCGACGGAAGCGTCCGCCACCGCCGGCCGCCGGCTCCTGGGTCATGTACCAGCCCGGGAAGACCCGCGCAGCCACAAAGCGTGGCGGTGGACTATGCTGTGTGGCCGCTTCCTCCTCGTAAGGGGGCGGGGCATAGAGTTCGAGCGTAGGTACATTCAGCAGCGTGCGCAGCTTCGCCTGGAGGCGTGGTTCCTCGATACGAACGCGGGTGCCGAGCTTCCAATCGTCCAACCCACCAATGATGA
>JAJZVE010000004.1 GCA_021845835.1 Pseudomonadota bacterium
CAGGTAAACTGACAGCACCGGGGGGGAGACCATGGCGGACGCAGCCTATGATGCCGTAGTGATCGGCGGGGGCCATCACGGAACGATCATCTCGTGCTACCTTGCCAAGGCCGGCCTCGACGTAGCGGTTCTGGAGGGACATACCGGCCTCGGCGGTGGCGCGGTGAGCGAGGAGGCACCGGCGCCGGGCTTCCGCCAGAATCCGCACGCCCATTTCACCCGCTTTTATGGCCACCCTGCCTACGCGGATTTCAATCTGCGGGACGAGGGACTCGAGTACGTCTTCCCCGAGCAGAACGAGGGCATGATCTTCGAGGACGGCTCCAGCTTCATAGGCTATTCGGCCTTCCGCGTCGTCGATCCGACGACCGGCCGCACCGAGGAGGCGCCTGACAACGTCCGGAAGACCTACGACCAGATCAAGGCATTCTCGCAGCGCGACGCCGACGTCTACCTGACGCTGTTCGACCAGTACAAGAAATACTGGAAGCCCGCGTTCCATAAGCACCGCTTCTCGGCCCCGACGCCGTGGGGGACGCCCGATGCGCTGGAGGCGCTGTGCGACATTCCGGACAGCGGCATCGAGCCGGTGCATCAGTACATGTCGGTCCGGCAGATTGCCTATGATTTTTTCGAAAGTCCGGAGTTGCGCACCCTGTTCATGCGCGCGACGCCGACCTCGGGCGGCTGCTTTCCCGACGACCCGATGGGGCTGCAGAGCCTGGTCCACGTCATGGGCCTGGTGCTGTCCTTCGAACCCGCCGCCATCGTCAAGGGCGGCACGCAGTCGATCACTGACGCCCTGGTCAAGGCCGGAAAAAAGCTGGGGGTCAGGCATTTTACCGGCCACGAGGTGGATCGGATCATCGTCGAGAACGGCGCCGCGGTCGGCGTGCGCCTGGCCGGCGGCGGCACCATCAAGGCGCCGCTGGTGGTCTCCGCCCTCGGCGCACCACAGACCTTCCTGCGCCTGCTCCGCGGCCACCCGCTGTCCGAAAAGCTGATCCATCGCATCAAGAATATCCATTACGACCGCGGCCAGATCTTCTGGGGCAACGTGGCGATGCACGAACTGCCCCGATACACCGCGGACCACATCAACCCGGGCGTCGGTTCGCAGCCGCGCCTGTATACCGGTGCCAAGGACCCGGAATATCTGGCCAGCCGCTACCAGCACGACATCTTCCTGCTGGGCTTCCCGCAGCAACCGTACATCCTTACCGCGCCGGACAGCATCTGGGACCGCACCCGCGCGCCCGAGGGCAAGCATACCATCCTGATCGAGGACTTCACGGCGCCGGCGCGCCTGTTCTCGGCCCGCGACTGGGGGCGGATCAAGGAGGAGTTCACGGAGCGGGCACTCGAAGAGTGGCAGAAATATGCGCCCAACATGACCAAGGACAACATCATCGGCGTCCGCATCTACGGACCCTATGACGTCCAGGCCGGCAAGCCCGACATGATCGAAGGCGGCTGGACCGAGGGCTCGATGTTCGCCTCCCAGCTTGGCCGCTATCGGCCGATCCCTGAGCTGTCGGGCTTCCGGACGCCGATCAGGAACATGTACATGTGCTCCTCGAACCTGCACTCCGCGGGCGGCATCGGCCGCGGCAGCAGCTACATCGCTTACAAGATCATCGCCCAGGATCACGGCCTGCCGCAGTTCTGGGAGCGGTCCGGGCGTGAATACTGAGGACGGAGAAAGACGCATGCGTGCCATCGTCTGTCTCAAGCAGGTCATCGATCCGCTGACGCCGGCGACCTCGCTGGTCCTCGATACCGAGGAGAAGAAAATCCGCGCCGCAGCCAGCGCCCCGCCGGTGATCAACGGTTTCGACGAGCAGGGCCTGGAGGCGGCGCTACGGCTGCGGGAGGCAATCAGCGGCCTGGAGATCATCTGCCTGGCTGCCGGCGACCGCTTCAGTAACGACGTGATGAAGCGGGCGCTCGCGGTCGGTGCCGACCAGTTGGTGCTGGTGCAGGCCACGTCCCTCGACACCTGGAACTCCTATCCCGTCGCGGCGACCCTGGCAGCAGCGATCCGCCACCTCGGCGGTGCCGACATCGTCATTTGCGGTCGGCAGGGTTCGGACTGGGACAATGGGCTGGTGCCGTACATCCTGGCCGAACTGCTTGCCATGCCGATCCTGACGCTGGCCAGGCGCATGACCGTGACGGGCGGCAAGCGCATCGAGATCGAGCGCGTCCTGTCGGACGGTAGCATGCTCATGGAAGCGGACCTGCCGGCGGTGGTGACGGTGACCAGCGAACTGGGTCCGTTGCGCATGCCCTCCGTTGCCGCCCGTCTGTCCGCCGCGCGCAAGCAGCCGCGCCATCTGCCGCTGGCCGACCTGGGCGTGGTTGCCTCGGTCGGCGGCGCGCCGGAGGTGATCGGTCTGGCGGTTCCGGTGACGGGGCGCGCCTGCACGTTCATCGAAGCCGCTGATGGCCCCGGCGCCGGTGCGCGCCTCGCCGAAACCCTTTGGGACGCCGGGGTCATCCGCCCCGGCCGGACATCATAGCCATGTCAGGTATCCTGATCGTCGCCGAGGTCGATCGCGGCGCGTTGCGCCCCGAATTCTGGGAACTGGTGACAGTGGCCCGCACTCTATCGGCGCCGGTCGGCGGCGGCATCGGCGTCCTGGTCATCGGCGCCGACACCGCGGCGGCCGTACAGGAGGCGGCCGGCGCCGGCGCGGATGCGTTGCATGTGATCGAAGACGATCGCCTGGACGCTCCCTGGCCCGAGGCGCATGCGATGGCGCTGGCGCAGCTGTGCGGTGCCCTGGCGCCGCGACTGGTGCTGGTGCCACGCACCATCCTTGGAACCGAAGTGGCGGCCCGTGTGGCGGTCCGCAGCGGCTGGCCGCTGGTCCAGGACGCTACCCAGATCGAGGTCGGTGCCGGAGGGGATCTGCTGGCGGTGCGTCCTGTGTCGGGTGGCGCCGTTGCCGCGACCGTTCATGCCGGGGCAGGCCCGTGGATCGTCCTGCCGCGTCCCCGCGCCTTCGCACCGGCCACGGCCGGGGCGGCAGCGACCGGCATGCCTGTACGCCACGCCTTTGCCCCCCTCGCCCTGGCCACCCGTTGCGGCGCCCGCACGCGCGTCGAGCTCGAGGGCCTGAGCATCGACCGCGCCAAGGTGGTGGTGGCGGGCGGCGGCGGTCTCGGCGGCCCGGAGCCGTTCGTGCTGCTGCACGAGGTCGCGGATCTTCTGGGCGGAGCGGTCGGCGCGTCGCGGGTCGCCGTCGACTCCGGTTGGGTGGTGCAGGCGCAGCAGGTCGGCCTGACCGGCAAGACCATCGCACCCGACCTTTATATCGCGGTGGGCATTTCCGGCGCGATACAGCATCTGGTCGGGTGCTCGTCGTCGCAGGTCATTGTCGCGGTCAATAGCGATCCGGCCGCCCCCATTTTCCGCATCGCCAATTACGGCGTGGTCGGTGACTGGAAAGAGGTCGTTCCGGCGTTCCGCGACAGCCTCGCATCCCGCTTGCCTGCGGCGTAGCGGAAAAGCGGACACGCCGCGCGATGCCGACCGAGATCGTCCTGCGACTGCTCGTCATTGCGCTGGCACTCGCCTGGTCCGCCTACCGCTTCGGCCGCCTCGCGCGGCCGTTGCTGGCGGCGCCGGCCGAACCGCGCCTCAAACCGGTGGGACCGCGCATATGGGGGGTGGTGGTCAATGTCCTTGGCCACGCCCGGCTGCTGCGCAAGCCCTATTCGGGGCTGCTGCACGCCATGATGTTCAGCGGCTTCCTTTTTCTCCTCACCGCCGTACTGCAGGTTTTCGGCAGTGGCGTGGCGCCGCCGCTCACGCTTTCCGCCATCGGCGGCGAGACCTGGATCGCGCTGGGACAGGACGTGTTCGCAGTGTTGCTCCTGGTCGCAGTGGCGATGGCGGCGCTCCAGCGGGTGGTCTGGAAGCCAGCCCGCTTCGCCGGATCGAACGCGCGGGACGCCGCGATCATCCTGTCCCTGGTCGTCGCCGTGGTGATCGGCATGCTCCTGCAGAATGCGTTTCGCATCGTCGCCGGCGGCGACCCGTCGGCGCCGTGGCGGCCGGTCAGCTCGCTGGTGGCCGCGTGGTTGACGATGCTTGGCCTCGGCGGAGCGGTGGCGCCGGCAGGTGCGACGGCGTTTGCCTGGCTGCACATGCTCGCCATCCTTGCGTTCCTCGTCTACATCCCCGGCTCCAAGCACCTGCACATGCTGGTGGGCATCCCGAACATATTCGCGCGCAACCTGGCCCCGCCGGGACGCCTTGCGACGCCTGACCTGACGCAGCCACGGCTCGGCCTGTCGGACATCGGCCAGCTCGGTCGCAAGCAGGTGCTGGATCTCTTCGCCTGCACCGAATGCGGACGCTGCCAGGAAATGTGCCCGGCCTACGCCGCCGGCAAGCCGTTGAGCCCGAAGCTGCTGATCATGAACCTGCGTGACCACTTGCTGGAAACGCAAGGCATCGGCGGGCACCGCGCCGGCCTGGGCGGGAGCCTGATCGGCGGAGCGGTCGGCGAGGAAACGATCTGGTCCTGCACGACCTGCCGCGCGTGCATGGAGGCCTGCCCGCTATTCATCGAGCATGTCCCCAAAATCGTCGATCTGCGGCGCCATCTGGCGATGGAGGCGGGCCGTCTCCCGGACGGCATCGCGGGTGCGATGCTGTCCATCGAACAGCGGGGCCACCCGTGGGCGGGAACGCCGTTCTCTCGCCTCGACTGGTGCCGCGACCTGGGAGTGCGCGTCCTGGCGCCGGGCGAAGCGACGGATGTGCTGCTTTGGGTCGGTTGTACCGCCGCCCTCGATTCGCGGGCGCAGAAGGTGGCGCGCGCACTGGTACGGCTGCTGCAGGCGGCGAATGTGGATTTCGCGATTCTCGGCGACGCCGAGACCTGTACTGGCGACGCCGCGCGGCGCACCGGCAACGACTATCAGTTCCAGATGCAGGCCGAGGCCAACGTGGCGACGCTGAACGCACGTCACTTCGCGCGCATCGTTACCATTTGCCCCCATTGCCTGAACACCCTGAAGAACGAATACGGCAACTTCGGTGGCGTGTTCGAGGTGATCCACCACAGCCAATTGCTCTCCGAGTTGATCGCGAGTGGTCGGCTGCCGCAGCGGCCGGGCGGCGAAAGCGGCCCCGGCGCGATCGCGTTTCACGATCCCTGCTATCTCGGCCGCTACAACGGCGAATACCAGGCGCCGCGGACCGTGGCGGCGGCGACGGGCGCTGCCGTGGTCGAGATGGAACGGTCGCACGAGCGCTCATTTTGTTGCGGCGGCGGCGGCGGGCGTGCCTTTGCTGTCGAGCCTCCCGACCAACGCATCAACACCGTCCGAGCGCGTCAGGCGCGTGCCACCGGCGCCCCGGTCGTCGCCACCGCCTGCCCGTTCTGCCTGTTGATGCTCGAAGACGGCAGCAAGGCGGCGGCACGCGCCGAAGGCAACGAGGCCAGGCCGCAGCAGGTGCGCGACATAGCCGAAATCCTCGATGCCGCCTTGCACGGCTCGGACGGCGCGGCACCGCCGGCGCCATGATCCGAAATCGTTCAAGTCCCGCGCAGACATCAGGGAATTGCCCGCGGATCGGCTGCCGATGCCCCGTGATTGGTTCGCCCGACACGGGATCCGTTGACACCGCCGCCTGGCGCGCCGCATACTTCGGATATGCAGGTTGTCAGTTAATCATATGAACGCGCCGATGGTAATGGACATTCTGATACCGCGCGGCATGTCCATCGCCGAAACGATCGTTCACGAAGTCGCCCGGTTGGCCGAAGAAGGCAAGATCAAGCCCGGCGAGAAATTTCCGACTGAGGCCGAATTGGCCGAAACCTGGAAGGTAGGCCGCTCGTCCATCCGCGAGGCCTTTCGCATCTTTCAGATGCTCGGGGTGACGGAGGCCAAGCCCGGCCGGGGAACCGTGCTGCTCAACACCGCGCCGCTGTTCGCTCTGATCAACTGGGGTCACCACACCCGCGCCGAATTGATCGGCGACATTATCGAGGCACGACTGGCGCTGGAACCCATCATTGCCGCAATGGCGGCCAGACGGGCAGATGCCGAGGCCATTCGCCGCATCGAGCAAACCATCGAGGCCGGGCGCCGGGCGTTGGGAAACGAGGAGGCCAGCATCCAGGCCTCTCTCGATTTCCATACCGCCGTTGCGGCGGCGGCAGGGAACCAGACGCTGCTGTTGACGACACGCCTGCTGCGCAGCCTCTATCAGGAGTCGGCCCGTCTGACGCGGCGCTATCCCGAGAACTACTCGATGCTGCTGGCCGACCACGAGGAAATCCTACGGGCGATCCGCAACAAGGAACCGGATGCGGCCGCCAAGGCATCCGAAGAGCATATGCGGCACGGCCTCAAGATCGTGTTCGACCCGAATGGCGTCGCGGAAGGCAAGAGCGGGGGAAAGAAGGCGCCGGCCAAGCGCGACACGCGCGCCAGGAAAGCCACGCGCTGACGCCTGCATCCCGTCGTTGACCTCAACAATTGCATGGGTAAGGACGTATGTTCATCGGTGGGCAGCGGGTGCAGGCCTTGTCGGGCCGGACCAGGGACGTGCGCAATCCCGCGACCGGCGAGGTCGTCGCACGAACGGCCTGGGGCGCGGCCGAGGATGTCGAATGTGCTGCCGAGGATGCGGCACGCGCCTTTGCTTCCTGGTCGCGTCTGCCACCGCGCGAACGCGGGCGGATCCTCGTCGAGGCGTCGGCCGGAATCGATGCCCGTATCGACGCGATTGCCGCAGTGCTCACCGCCGAGCAGGGCAAGCCGCTGGCGGAGGCGCGCCACGAAGTCGCCCGCCTCAGTGAGCAGATCCGCTGGTACGCGGAATTGGCCGACAAGATCTATGGCGAGCAGGTGCCGCTCGCCGACGCACGCCAGATCGGACTCACGTTGCGCGAACCGCTCGGCGTGGTGGGGGCCATCGCGCCCTGGAATTACCCGCTGACGCTGGCGCGCAACAAGCTGGCGCCGGCGTTGGCGGCGGGCAACACTATGCTGCTCAAGCCGGCTTCGACCACCCCGCTGTCCAGCGTGGCGGTCGCCGAAGCCCTGGCCGAAGCCGGTCTGCCCCCCGGGGTGTTGAATGTGGTGGTCGGCCCTGGCGTCGGCGACATGGTCGTGCGCCATCCTCTGATCCGCAAGATCGGCTTCACCGGCTCGACGCTGGTCGGCAAGCATGTGATGGCGGCGGCGGCCGAGACGCTCAAGAAGGTGGTGCTGGAACTGGGCGGCAGCGACCCCTGCATCGTCCTCGACGACGCCGATCTTGATGCCGCGGTGCCGGCGATCATGAACGGCCGCTTTGCAAATTGCGGCCAGACTTGCCGCGCGGTCAAAAGGCTCTATGTGCAGTCCGGGATCTACGAGGAGATGCTGCACCGTCTGGCGCAGCATGTTGGCGCCATCACAGTCGGCAACGGCGCTCATGCCGGGGTACGAATGGGGCCGATGCACACGGCCGAGCAGCGCGACGAGGTCGAGCAGCAGATCGCCGACGCGCTGCACCGTGGCGCCGTGGTTGTGGCGGGCGGCACCCGACCGTCCGGTCAGGCGTTCGCGGCCGGCTGGTTCCTCAATCCCACGCTCCTCGCCAACGCGCCCGACGACTCGCGCGTGCTGGCAGAGGAGGTGTTCGGACCGTGCCTTCCCGTGGTGCGCATTGACGATCTCAACGACGGCCTGCGTCGTGCAAACACGTCGTCCTTCGGCCTCGGCGCATCGATCTGGACAAAGGACATCACCGCCGCCTGGCGGGCGATACGAGCTTTGGAAAGCGGCTTCGTCTGGGTGAACTGCGAGCCCAGCGCCCACTACAAGCTGCCCTTCGGCGGCGTCAAGCAATCGGGCCTCGGCCGCGAGAATGGCCTTCAGGGACTGCTGGAATACACCGAAATCAAGTCAGTGATGTTCGGCGGTCTGGGGACATAGCGGGAAGCCGCTCAACCCGGCGGAAGCACGGGCTGGCTGCGTCGGACAGCGCGGATTAGCTGACCGGTGCGGCCGCGTGGACATGGCGCCGGCTGACCGCGCGCACGCCGCGATACGGTCAGGCACCGCTGGCATAGAGCCAGCGCGCGACCAGGGCATCCGTGTCGCCGCCGAACGCGGCGCGCGCCCCGCTGGCGACAACGCTGCCGTTCTTCACAACGTACACGTGATCCGCGATCGCCATCGCGCTTTTGATGTCCTGGTCAACCAGCAGGATCGCCTTGCCCGACTGGCACGCCAGGGAGCGGACCAGATCGTAGATGTCTTCGCTGGTGCGCGGGTCGATTCCGGCGGTCGGTTCGTCGATCAGGTACACCTGCGGCTCCGCCAGCAGGCTGCGCGCGATCTCGACCTGCCGCTGCTGGCCGCCCGAAAGCTGCCCTGCCGGCTGATGCCGCTTCTCCCGGACCGCAGGAAAACGCTGGTACGCCTCCTCAAGCCTCGCCCGCAGCCGGGCCTTGGGCAGCCGCGCATGCCACAGGCCGAGCCTGAGGTTGGATTCGACGGTCAGATAAGGAAACAGGCTCGGCCGCTGCGGCAGATAGGCAACCCCGAGGGCGAGCATGTGGTACGGCATCGTGCCGGTCACATCGCGGCCGGCAAGCCTCACCTGCCCCGCGCGTGGCCTGAGGAAGCCGAACAGCGCCTTGAGCAGCGTCGATTTGCCGGTGCCGTTGGGGCCGACCACGCAGGAGACGCGGCCGCGCCAGGCCTTGCAGGACAGGTTGCGCAGGACGTCGATGTCGCTGGTGTAGCCGGCGACCAGCCCGTCCGCCGCAAGCAGGGGTTCGGCCTCGTCGCCGGCTGCTTCGGCTGCGGTCATGGCGCACCCTCCGGCGGCTTGCGCGTGCCGGTGTAGGCGCGGATCACCGCCGGATCCTGCAACACGTCGTCGGAGGCGCCGTCGGCGATCTTGCGCCCGCGCGCCATGACCAGCGTGCGCCGCACCACCGCGCGCACGGCATCGAGGTTGTGATCGACCAGCACGATCGTATAGCCGTCGGCGTTGAGGCTGCGGATATGCGCGACGATCTGGTCCAGCAGCCGCGGATGCACGCCGGCGAACGGCTCGTCCAGCAGCAGCAGGCCGGGATGCAGCATCAACGCGCGGCCCAGCTCCAGCAGCTTCTGCTGTCCGCCCGAGAGCGTGCGGGCCGGTGCGTCCGCCAGCTGCTCCAGACGCAGGAAAGCCAGCACCTCGCGCGCGCGCGCCGTCGCCTGGGCGCGGCGGGTGCCGGCGTCGGTCAGCGCCGGCACGATCAGATTCTCGATCACGGTCATGCGCCGGAACAGGCGCGGCACCTGGAAGGTGCGCGCGACGCCGCCGCGCGCGAAGGCGTAGGCCGGCAGACCCGCCATGTTCCGCCCGCGCAGCGTGATCGCGCCGCTGTCTGGCCGCAAGGCGCCCGCGATCAGGTTGATGGTCGTGGTCTTGCCGGAGCCGTTCGGGCCGATCAGGCCGACCAGTTCGCCGCGATGCAACGCGATCGACAGGTCCTCGACCGCCTTGATGCCGCCGAACTGCTTGTGCAGCGCCTGCGCGGCGAAATAGGGCGCGTCGTCAGGACCGGTTGGCATGGCCGCCCTCCGTCCCGACCGCCGGCCGCGCCACCGCCGGCGCGCGGCGGGCGAGCGGCGTCTCCAGCAGCGTGAACAGGCCGTTCTGGGCAAAGCGCTGCACCAGGATCAGCACCAGGCCGAGCAGGACGAAGCGCCACTCGCCATAGTCGCGCAGGATCTCCGACAGCGCATAGACGACCACTGCCCCGATCACGGCCCCCGGCAGACTCTCGATACCGCCGATCACCGCCATCGCCACCACCAGCCCCATCTCGGGCAGGATCACCATGTTCGGCGTCAGGATGCCGACGAAATGCGCGTAGTAGGCGCCGGCCAGCGCGGCGATGCCGCTGGTCACGACGAACACGACGATCCGGTACAGCGTGGTGTTCACGCCGCTGGCCTGCGCCGCGCTCTCGTCCTCGCGGATGGCGCGCAGGAACAGGCCGACCCGCGTCGCCATCAGTCCATTCATCACTAGCAACGCCAGCGCCACCAGCACGAGGCCGGCATAGTAGTACGGGACATCGGACCTGCCGGGAAACAGGCCGGGCACCTCCAGCCCGAGGCTGCCGCGCGTCACGTCCGTCTCGGCCACCAGCATCAGCCTGAAGATCTCCGAGACGGCCAGCGTGAACAGCGCGAGGTATGGGCCGCTGAGGCGCAGCACCAGCGCGCCGATCGCCGCGCCGACGACCATGGCGATCAGCACGGCAGCCGGGATGGCGACGAAAACCGGCAGGCCGAGCCGCAGCGACAGCAGCGCGGAGGCGTAGCCGCCAAAAGCCGCGAACGCGACATGGGCGAAGGAGAACTGGCCGGCATGGCCGGCGAGCAACGCCCAGCTGGCGGCGAGCAGCGCGTAGTACCACGCCAGCGCGCCGACATGGATCCAGTACGGCCCGGCGATCGCCGGCGCCAGCAGCGCCGCCAGCAGCAACACCACCTGCAGGCCGGCGGCAGGCGTGAAGCGATGCGCCATGCCGCTACTCCAGCCGCACATGCGCGCGCCCGAACAGCCCGGTCGGCCGCACCAGCAGCACGAGGATCAGCAGCAGCGCGCCGAACGCCTGCGTATAGGCGAGCGCACGGTTCGGATCGGGCAGGAAGCCGACGCCCAGGCCCTGCACCACGCCGAGCAGGATGCCGCCGACGATGCTGCCGCCGACCGATCCCATGCCGCCGAGCACGATGATGATGAAGGCTTGCACGCTCGGCAATTCGCCCATGTTCGGCGACAGTGCGAAGATCGGCGCGATCAGTGCCCCGGCGCCGCCGGCGAGCGCCGCGCCGAGGCCGAAGGCGATCGTGTACATGCGCTGCGGGTTGATGCCGACGACGGCGGCGGATTCGCGGCTCTGGCTGACGGCGTCGAGCGCCTGCCCGAGCGCGGTGCGCGCCAGGAACCACGCCAGCCCCGCCAGCAGCAGCACCGCGACGCCGGCGGCGATCAGCCGGTCGTACGGCAGGATAACCGGGCCGGCGATCAGGCTGCCGCGCAGGAAGGCGGGCGGCGACTTGCTGAACGGCCCGAACACGACAATGGCAAGATTGGTCAGCAGGATGGTCAGCGCGAAGGTAACGATGATCGCGTACTCATCCTTACGCTCCACCTTGTCGGCATACATCGGCTGCAGCACGAGACGTTCGAACAGCGCGCCAAACAGGAACAGTGCCAGCATGGCGACCAGCACGCCGCCCATCGGCGGCACGCCGAGATAGCGGATCGCGTAGTAGGCCGCATAGCCGCCGAGCATGTAGAAGGCGCCGTGGCCGAAATTGACGACCTTGAGCACCGAGAACACGAGCGCGAGGCCAGCCGCCATCAGGGCGTAGATCAGCCCGATCACCAGACCGTTGACGACGAGCAGCGTGGCATAGGTCATCGGGAATCGCCGTTCGGAATGCGCCTCAGTGCGCCGGCTCGATCTTGTCGGTGGTCGCCCATTTCGCCGGGAACACGATCGGCGCATCGCTCGGCGCCTGATCGACGGCCGTGTACTGGATGATGTGAAACGGCACGTCGATGAACTGGTGATAGGCCCAGGCGGGATCCCTGGTTGCCGGGAAAGAATAGGTGCCGTTCACGCCGACATACGAAACCTGTTCAAGTCCCTTGATGACGGCGGCAGGCTCGGCCGAACCGGCCTTGGTGATGGCAGCAGCGAGGACGCCGAGCGTGTCGTAGGCTTCCATCGCGACCCCGGTCGGCGCGCGGCCGTATTTCGTCTGGAACGCGGCGACGAAGGCCTTCGCCTTGTCGCTCCAATACACCCTGGGTGTGGCGACGTTTACGACCAGAAGGTGATTGGCGCAGTCGCCGTCCACCTCCCATACTTCCTTCTGCAGCAGGCCCGTGGAACCCACCATCCTGGTCGCCGCCGTCGGCGCGATGCCGAGTTGGCAGGCCTGCTTGACGATCTGGTACTGCGCCTGCCCCGCTACCACCATCTGGATGATGTCGGGCTTTGCGCCCTCATTCATCAGCCGCAGCAGCGCGGGCGTGAAGTCCTGCTGATTGAGGTCGATGGTGACCATCCGCTGATCGACACCCTTGCTCTTGAGGATGTCGGCGACGACCCGGGCGCCGTCCTGCCCGAAATCGCTGTTCTCTGCGACGATGGCGACGTGCTTGAAGCCCTGCGCCACCATCCAGTCGGCGACCTTGACATAGACGAGCGAGTTCGCCGGCGCGAGACGGAACACTTCCGGATACTGCAGCGCCGTCAGCTTGTCCGCCCAGACATCGGTGCCGACCCAGGGCACGCCTGCCTTGTGCGCCACGTCCACCTCGGCGAGCGCGACCGAGGAATGGAACTCGCCGAAGATCGCCGCGACATGGTCGCGCGAAATCAGCCGCACCGCCGCGGCGCTGCCTTCAGCGGGTTGGCCCTTGGTATCCTCGTACACGACCTTGAGCGGCCGGCCGAGCAGGCCGCCCGCGTGGTTGATCTGATCGACTTCCAGTTGCACCGCCCATTGCATTTCCTGGCCGCCGGAGAAATTTCCGGGCGGCGACAGCGGGCCGACCCAGCCGAGGGTAATTGGCTCGGCCGCCAGTGCGCTGGCCGCGAACAGGCCCGTTGCTGCGGCGAGAGTGACAATGATGCCTGTGCGGTTCATGCGGCGCCTCCCGTGTCTGCCGGCGTGGTCGCGCCGCGTCGCGAACGGCGCGCGGCGTCGTGTTTGAAACAAGCGGGCCAATCCTACCAGGATGAAACATCCATTGCAAGCCGGGCAGCCGGGCGCTAGCCTTGACCCGATGTCTGAAGCCCCGCTCCATGCGCGTCTCCTCGCCGCCTTCGACGAGATGCCGAAGCAGTTGCAGGCGGCGGCGCGATGGGCACTGGATAATCCGCAGGACGTGGCGCTGCTGACGGTGCGCGAGCAGGCCAGGCGCGCCGGCGTGGTGCCCGCCACCATGACGCGGCTGGCGCAGCGGCTCGGCTTCGACGGCTACGATGCGGTGCGGACCCTCTATGCCGACAACCTCCGCCGCGGCGCCTCGGTGTTTTCCGGCAAGGCGGAGGCGCTGGTGGCGCGCCGCAAGCTCCGCGGTGAGGCGACGCTGGCGTTCGACCTGATCGACGGCCTGGCACACCAGATGGCCAGCCTGTCGTCGCCCACCGCGCTGGCGCAGTTGTCAGCCGCCGCCCAGGTGATCGCGAAAGCGCGCCGGGTCTATGCGCTCGGCCAGCGGTCGAGCTACCCGGTCGCGTTCCATTTCGCCTATGTGTTCGGCCTGGCCGGCGGGCGGGTGCAGCTGCTGGACGGTCCCGGCGGCACCGGCAGCGACGCCCTGCGCGATGCGCGCAAGGGCGATGCGCTGGTCGCCGTCAGCGTCAAGCCCTACACGCGCGCCGCGGTGGAGACCACGCGCTACGCCGCGCGCCGCGGCGTCGATGTCGTCGCCATCACCGACAGTGCGGTCTCGCCGCTTGCCCGCAGCGCCTGTGCCGCGATCGTGGTGCCGACCGATAGCCCCTCTTTTTTCCACACCATGACGCCGGCCTTCGCGATCGCCGAGGCACTGGCGGCCCTGCTCGCCGCCGCGGGCGGCGGCACAGCGCTGGCCGCCGTGCGCGGCAGCGAGCGGCAGATGAGCGCGCTCTGCACCCATCTGCTGCCGCCGCGCCGGCACACGGCGCGCGATGCAACCGGACGCAACGGCTGAAGGAGCGAGGCGGGAACCGCCATGACACCGACGATCATCTACGAAGCCCGCGACGGGATCGGCGAGATTCGCCTGAACCGTCCGCATCGCCTCAATGCCGTGACCAGGCAGCTCTACGACGAACTCAATCTGGCGCTGGACCGGGCCGAGCAGGACCGGGCGATCCGCGCCGTGCTGCTGACCGGCGAAGGCCGGGCGTTCTGCGTCGGCGCCGACCTCAGGGAACACAAGGCCGGCCGCACCGCGTTTGAGCGCCGCGAATACCTGCGCGGCGAGCAGACCGTGTGCCGGCGGCTGATGCAGTTGCGCAAGCCGGTAGTCGCCGCGGTCAACGGATTCGCGCTCGGCGCCGGCGCCGAGATGGCGATCGCGTCCGATTTCATCGTCATGGCCGCGAGCGCACAACTTGGCTTGCCGGAGATCGGCCTCGGCACGTTTCTCGGCGGCGGCGTGACCTGGCTGCTGCCGCGCCTTGTCGGCCTGGCCAAGGCGCGCGAATTGGTGTTCCTCGGCGAGCGCATCGGCGGCGAGGAGGCGGCGCGCCTCGGCCTCGCCTGCCGCGTGTTCCCCGACGGCGGCTTCCTTGACGACGCGCGGGCATTCGTTCGCACGCTGGCGCGCAAGGCGCCCGTTTCCATGCAGTTGGCGAAGGAACAGCTCACGCTGGCCGCCGAACGCACGCTGGACGCGGCGCTGGTCGCGGAACTGGAGGGGATGACATTCTGCGCCACCACGCGCGACTGGCAGGAAGGCGTGGACGCATTTGCCGAGAAGCGCGCCCCGGTGTTCAGGGGAGAATAGCGGTGACGGCGCATCCGCTTTCCGCCGTGCTCTATCCGCAGTCGATCGCGATCATCGGCGCATCGAAGGACGAAACCAAGCGCGGCTTCCGCTCGATCCGCAAGCTGCGCGACGCCGGCTACACCGGCAGCATCCATCCCGTGAATCCGCGCGAGCCGGCGATCCTCGGCCTGACCTGCTACCCGAGCGTTGCCGACATTCCCGGCCCGGTGGACCTCGCCGTTGTCTGCACGCCGGCTGAGACGCTTCCCGACATCCTCGCGCAATGCGGGCGCAAGGGCGTGCAAGGCGCCGTGGTCCTGGCCGGCGGCTTTGCGGAAGCCGGCGAGGCGGGCCGGCGGCTGCAGGACCGCATCGTCGAAGTGGCCGCAAGCCACGGCGTGCGTGTCCTCGGTCCCAACACGTCGGGCATGTTCAACACGCGCGACGGCTGCAACGTCGCCGGCTTCTCCCGCATTCCCCGCGGCGGCATCGCGCTGCTCTGCCAATCGGGCAACATTGCGCTGTCTCTGGTGACGGAGGCCGACGCCAACGGACATCCCGGCTTCAGCCTCTATGTCGGCGTCGGCAACGAGTCCGACATCCGGCTCGACGAGTATCTCGACTTCTGCGCGCACGACGCCAATACCCAGGTCGTTGTCGCCTACATCGAAGGGCTGAAGGACGGCTGCCGGTTTCTCGCCACACTGCGCCGGGTCGCGCGAGAGAAGCCGGTCGTGATCTACAAGTCCGGTCGCACCCGTGCCGGCAGCGGTGCCGCCAGGTCGCATACCGGGGCGCTGGCCGGCGACTACGCCGTCAGCGAGGGGGTACTGCGCCAGGCCGGTGCGCTGCTGGTGCAGCGGTCCGACGAGTTGCTTCCGATTGCCGAGGCGCTGCTGCTGCTGGCGCCGCCGCGCGGGCGCCGCGTCGCCGTGCTGGCCGACGGCGGCGGCCATGCCACCATCGCCGCCGACGCGCTCACGGAACACGGCCTCGCCCTCGCCGCTCTCGGCGAGGAGACGAAGCGGCATCTGGCGGCGCTGCTGCCGCCTGCCGCCGCCGTGGCGAACCCGGTCGACGTGGCCGGCGGCACCGATGCCGCCCCCGCGCTGTTCCATGACTGTGCGCGCATCCTCATGGCCGACAGTGGCGTGGATGCGCTGCTGGTCACCGGACTCTACGGCGGTTACGGCCTGCGCTTTGCGTCGAGCCTGACCCTCGTCGAATGCGATACCTCCGATCGCCTGGCCGATCTCTGCCATGCGTCCGGCAAGCCGCTGGTGGTTCACAGCCTGTTTGCCTGCCTGCGCGCCGACCGGCGCCCCGCACCGCTGGTCCGGCTGCGGGAGGCGGGAATCCCGGTGCATGAATCGCTCGAACGTGCCGTGCGCTGCCTGCAGGCGCTGGCGGAATTCGGCGAGGCAAGCACGCGGGCGGAGGAGCCGAGGCAGGGCAGCGACGAACGCCAGCCGGTGTTGCAGGACGTGCTCGCACGCTGCCAGAGGGAAGGGCGCACCACCGTCCTGGAGCACGAGGCGCACGCCGTACTGGCGGCCGAAGGCATTGCGATGGCCCCTGCCCACCTCGCCGCCAGCGCCGCCGAGGCGGTGGCGGCGTTTCGCCGGCTGGACCGGGTTCCGGTGGCGATGAAGGTGGTATCCCGCGACATCCTCCACAAATCCGAGGCGCATGGCGTGCGGCTCGGCCTCGCGGACGAGGCGGCGGTCGCGGATGCGTTCGGCGACATCCTCGCCAGCGCCAGGGCCTATGCGGCGGGCGCGGAGATCGCCGGCGTATTGGTCACGCCGATGGCGCCAAAGGGCGGGGTGGAGACGATCATCGGGGTGGTGCGCGACCCGGTGTTCGGCCCCGTGATGATGTTCGGCCTGGGTGGCGTGCTGGTCGACGTCCTGAAGGACGTGGCCTTCCGCGCGCTTCCCCTGACGGCGACGGAGGCGCACGGCATGATCGCCGAGACCCGTGGGCGCGCCGTGCTGGACGGCGTGCGCGGCGTGGCGCCGGCGGACAGGTCTGCGCTGGTCCGGCTGATGCTCGCGATCTCGCGACTCTGCACCGCCTTTCCCGAGATCGCGGAGCTCGATCTGAACCCGGTGCTCGCCTTGCCACAGGGCGCGGCCGTGCTGGATGCGCGAATCATTGTGAACCGGCGTGGCAAGCTACCCCCCTGATTGTTGCGACCACGCCGCCGGCTTTTGAGCTGGTGGGTGCGGGGAATGATGTGCGTGGAGACGATTGCCCGGATCGGGCGTGCGCATCTCGTTCAGGGCCACTCGATCGGCCGGATCGTTCGCGATTTGAAGGTGTCGCGGAGCACGGGGCGGCGCGTGCTGCGCTGAGGCGTGACGGATGTGGCGTATCGGCGCGAGACGCAGCCGAGGCCGCAGTTCGGCGTCTGAACGGCGTCGCAGGACCGGCTGCTGTCGGCGAACGCCGCCCGGCAACTGGCCTTCGCCGGATGGCCTGCGGAGTTCGGCAACGCCAGGATGACCACGGTGACGCTCGACCGACTGACCCATCATTGCGACATCATCGAGACCGGCAACGAAAGTTGACGCTTCAAGCTCCGCCCTTGCCACGTGTCGGTCAGCCCGCGGGCGTGATCCGATGAATTATCCGGGATAGGGTGACGCGCGGCGCCGCCGCTGCATCCAGACGCCGATCTGGCCGACGATGCCACGACGGAAAGCAAGCACGCAGACGGTGAAGATGCCGCCTTGGATGACGCTCACCCACGAGCCGAGTCCCGCGAGATAGTGCTCCATCGCCACCACCACGAACGCGCCGACCACCGGTCCGAGCACGGTGCCCATACCGCCCACCAAGGTCAGCAGCACCACCGCGCCGGACGCCTGGAAGTCGATGTCACTCAAGGTCGCCAGTTGGAAGGTCAGCGCCTTCAACGAGCCGGCGAGACCGGCCAGCACGGACGATAGCGCGAACGCCATCAGCTTGAAGCGATCGACGTGGTACCCGAGGGAAACGGCACGCGCCTCGTTGTCGCGCGTCGCCTTGAGCACCAGCCCGAACGGCGAGTGGATGATGCGGTAGATCAGGAAGAAAGCGGCGGCAAAGATGGCATAGACGAAGTAATACATCGTCATGTTGTGGCCGAGGTCGATGAACCCCACCAGATACCCGCGCGGCACGCCCTGGATGCCGTCCTCGCCGTGGGTGAACGGGGCCTGGAGGGCGAAGAAGTAGGCCGCCTGCGCCAGCGCAAGGGTAATCATCGCGAAGTACAGGCCCTGGCGGCGGATCGCCAGCCAGCCGAACGCGGTGCCGAGAACTCCGGCCACCGCCATGCCCGCCAGAATGGCGAGTTCCGGCGGCATCCCCCAGGCCTTGACGACGTGCGCCGCGACATAGGCAGCCATGCCGAAGAAGGCCGCGTGGCCGAACGACATCAGGCCGACGTAACCGACCAGCAGGTTGAAGGAACAGGCAAACAGGGCGATGCACAGCGCCTTGATCAGCAGAATCGGATAGACGGCCAAGGGAGCGGCCACGCCCAGCGCGGCCAGCCCCCACCACAGCCACGGCGGGGAGCGGCCGCTTCCGGTGCCGGAACCGGTGGCGCCGACGGCCACCGCCGATGTGCCGCCCGAGAAAAGCTGCGCCGGCCGGACCAGGATCACCATCACCATGACGACGAAGATCACCGTATTGGAGAATTCGCCGTAGAACACTTTGGTCAGGCCCTCGACGACGCCGAGCGCCAGGCCGGCGAAAATCGATCCGCCGATCGATCCCATGCCGCCGATGACCACCACGGCGAAGACGGTAACCAACAGCCCCGATCCCATCTGCGGGCTGACCTGATAGATGGGCGCGGCCAGGGTTCCGGCCAGCCCCGCCAGACCTACGCCGAAGGCGTAGGTCAAAGTCATCAGTCGGCGCACGTTGATACCGAAGGTGAGGACGATATCGGGCCGTTCGGTGGCGGCGCGCAGATAGGCGCCGAGCCTGGTCCGTTCGACAATCAGCCAGGTGCCGAAGCAGATCACAGCCGAGGTGCCGAACGCCCATGCCCGATAGGTGGGCAGGAACATGAAGCCCAGATTGGTACCGCCAGACAGTCCTTCTGGAATGGCGTAGGGCCGCCCGGCCGAACCGAAGAAATTGCGGAACACGCCTTCGACGACGAGGGCGAGACCGAACGTCAGCAGCAGCCCGTACAGCGGATCCAGGTCGTAGACGTGGCAGATGAGCGTCCGTTCCAGCATCAGCCCCACGACGGCAACGGCCAGCGGCGCCAGCACCAGAGACGGCCAGAAGCCAATTCCAAGGTATTGCAGCGCCATCCACGAGAAAAAGGCGCCGAGCATATAAAAGGCGCCGTGCAGGAAATTGATGATGTTCAGCATGCCGAAAATGATCGCCAGCCCCATGCTCAGCATGGCGTAGAACGAGCCGTTGATCAGTCCGATGAGAAGTTGCGGCCAGATAAACGCGAGAGGGACGCCAAAAATGGTATGCATTCAGACGCTCAAAAATTTCTTGATGCGGTCGAAGTCGCGCACCAGATCGGCGTTTGGCAGCATCTCGACGATGCGGCCGTCCTCGACGATGCAGTGGCGGTCGGCGTAGCGTGACGCGAAGGCAAAATTCTGCTCGACAAGCAGGATTGTGAACCCTCGTTGCTTAAGTTTTTCCATCACGACGCCGATCTCTTCGATGATGATCGGCGCCAAGCCTTCGGTCGGTTCGTCGAGCAGCAAGATGTTCGCTCCGGTGCGCAGGATGCGGCCGATGGCCAGCATCTGCTGCTCGCCACCCGACAGGCGGGTGCCTCCGCTTCTCAACCGTTCCTTGAGATTGGGAAACAGTTCGTATATCTCCGCCAGCGACAGCCCGCCCGGGCGCAGGACCGGCGGCAGTTCCAGGTTCTCGGCGACGGTGAGATTGGTGAAGATCGCCCGCTCCTCGGGACAATAGGCCATGCCGAGGCGGGCGATGCGATCAGCGGTGAGGCCGACCGTCTCGGTGCCATCGATTCGAATCGAGCCGGTTCGTCGCCGCACCAGGCCGATCAGCGAGCGCAGCGTCGTCGTCTTGCCGGCGCCGTTGCGCCCGAGCAGCGTCACCACCTCGCCTCGGCGGACAGAAAAGCTGATGCCGTGCAGCACATGCGACGCGCCGTAGTAGGCATGCAGATCGTGGACGGCCAACAGCGTTTCGCCGGCGTTCGCCTCAGCCATGGCCCTTCCCCAGATAGGCGCCCAGCACCCGCTGGTCCGCCGATACCGAGGCGTAGTCGCCTTCGCACAACACTTCTCCGCGGTGCAGCACGGTGATCGTGTCGCACAGGCTGGAGACGACTCCGAGGTTGTGTTCGACCATCAGTACGGTGCGGCCGGCGCCGGCGCTGCGGATCAGTTCTGCAATGCGGTCGATGTCTTCGTGGCTCATGCCGGCCGTAGGCTCGTCCAGCAGCAGCAGACGCGGCTCCAACGCCAAGGTGGTGGCGATTTCCAGCGCCCTGCGACGGCCGTACGAAAGTTCACCCGCCGGTCGGTCCCGCCACGCCTGCAAACCCACCGCTTCCAACAAGGAATCCGCGCGCTCGTCGAAGGTCCTCAAGCAGCGGTCAGAGCGCCAGAACCGCCAGACGACGCGCTGATCGCGCTGCAAAGCGACGAGGATGTTCTCCAGAACCGTCAGCATGGGAAACACTGCGGAAATCTGGAAGCTGCGCGCGATACCCTGCCTGGCGACCTCGGCCGCCTTGGCGACCGTGATGTCGCGACCCTCGAAGATGATGGAGCCCGAGGTCGGCGCGACGAACTTGGTGAGCAGGTTAAAGCAGGTCGTCTTGCCCGCTCCGTTCGGACCAATCAGGCCGTGGATGGTGCCGCGGCGGACCTTCAGGTTGACGTCTTTCAGGGCGGCGAGGCCGCCGAAACGCTTGGACAGTTCCCTGGTCTCGAGGATGCAGTCATCGGCCGTCCGCATTACGACCCCGGAGCACTTCGTCGCGTTCATCGAAAATTGGCCGGACCGACCGCTCCGTCCGACCCCGGCAGGGTCGGACGAAGCAAGAGACACCCCGACCACAGGGTTCCGGCTTTCACTGCTTCAGCAGCGCGCACTGGCTTTCGGCAACCGGACGGAAAGCATCTTCGCCCTTGATGACCGCGATGTTGTCGAAATAGGCGTAAGCCTCCTTGACGTCCGACGGCTTCCTGACCTTGACGATATGAACGTCCGCCAGCAGGCGGCCGTCGGCGCGGAAGCGGTCCCCATTGGCGTAGAAGTCGTCTAACGGCATCTCCTTCATCTTCGCTACCACCGTCCTGGCGTCCAGGGTTCCCGCCGCCTCCACCGCTTCCAGATAGTGGCGGATGACACTGTAGAAGCCAATATGGCCGGGCACCGGCGGCGTGTGGCGGTCATAGAGGGCCATGAACTTCTTGCTCCAGGCCATCGTGGCGGGCGAACTGTTCCACTCGCCGAGCGATGCGAACTCGAGGCCCTGAGCCGTCTTCAGGCCCATGGCTTCGATGTCGGTAATGAATACCATCAGCCCGACCAGCTTCTGGCCACCGGATGCCAGGCCGAACTCCGAGGCCTGTTTCATGGCGGCGCTGAAATCTGTCGCCGAATTGGCAAAGGCGATCACCTTGGCTCCCGACTTTTGCGCCTGGAGAAGCTGCGACGCGAAGTCAGTGTTGTTGAGCGGATGGATGGCGTCACCGAGCACCTTGCCGCCAGCCGCTTTCACCATCTTGCTGGTGTCGTTCTCGAGCGCGTGCCCGAACGTGTAGTCGGCGGTGATGAAGAACCACGTGTCGCCGCCCGCCTTCGTCACCAGCGTACCGATCGCATTGGCGAGAGCGTAGGTGTCGATGTTCCAATAGACGCTCTTCGGCGTGCAGGCCTTGTTGGACAGTTCCGAAGACGTGCCGTTGACGTTGAGGAACGCCGCGTCGCGATCGCGCACGATGTCCTGGACCGCGAAGGCCACTGACGAATTGCCACCTTCGGCGATGGCGGTGACGTGGTCGCGCTCGATCCATTCGCGTGCGATGGTCGCCCCGATATCGGCCTTGTTCTGATGGTCGGCAGGCACAATCTCGACCGGCCGCCCGAGCACCTTGCCGCCGAAATCCTCGACCGCCATCTGGGCAGCAAGGATGGAGCCGTTGCCGTCCGCGGCGCTGAACACGCTGGATCGGTCAACCAGAACCCCGATCCGTACCGGTTCGGTGGACTGGGCCGACGCCGTCGCGCTGACGCCGGCCAATAAGATTGACATCAGGATAAACTTCCGCATGACACCCCCTGGACGTTCATTGAAGACGGCGGCCTGCGATATACGCCATCGCCGCCACCTCCCAATTGTTGAAATCCGTTTGTACCGGAGCCGCAGGCAACTCGCGCGCTATCAAAGCTGCGGCCGTACGCCTGCACTTCGCCGGGGATCGGCCTCTGGATGATCGTACCTCCCTGTGCCGTCCCGAGAGCCGCACCGGACGCGCCTTCCGCACCGCAGCTATGCCCCGCTAGCCCCCGGCGTCACTTCGCGAACGCCATTTTGTTGGTTATTGAACAGTCAGTATATAAAAATAAAATATACGCTTTGTCGGCTGCCCATGCAAGTGACCTCAATCGCTGACTTACAGAATCTTACTGCCGCGCCGAAGCATGCACCGCCGCCAGGTCGGCGGATCTAATTTATTGATCGGTCGGCATATTCGTCATAGATTGACCATGTGACGCCCTCGGCGAGAGGTAGGGAAAAATCCGTGAAAACACCCAAGGCTCTTGGACGTCCGCCGAGAACCAAGGCATCAGCCAATGGCGACTCGACGCGCGAACAGCTGCTCGCCGTAGCGGAGACGGTGTTCGCCAAACATGGATTGGCCGCTGCTTCCTTCCGCACCCTGGGCAGCGCCGCCGGTCTCTCCAACGCCGCCATCCTCTATTATTTCCCCTCCAAGAAGAAGCTTTACGCTGCGGTACTGGCGCGCGTCGAGGAGAGCTTCAGGGCTGGTCTGATCGCTCTCGATTTCAGCGGCGAACCGCCTGAGCGTGTCCGCCGTATCGTCGATTATCAGCTCGCCTGGGGCCGTCAGAATCCCGCCTACGTGCAGATCATGATGCGCGACCTGGTGGAGAACCGGGACCGCATTCCTTATGCACGCAAAATGGCCATGGAGGAGTCCATGTCCATTATCCGGCGCGCCTATCTCGACCTGCACGCGACCGGTCGTCTCGGCGACATCGATCCGACCATGCTGCAGTACGTGGTCAGCGGCGCGATCATCTACTTTCAGGTCGCTTTCCCGACGGTGAGCCGTTTGGTCGGCAGCCCGGATTGGCACGACCTGGAACGGAACTTCACGGCCACCATCCACGCCATGCTGCGGTGCTGTATCGGCGGAAGCTGAATGCTTCGCGTTTCCCGTCAGACACGCATCGCATCAGGGTAGGCCGTTCAATCCGGCAGCAGCCGTCTGCGGGGCACGGCGAACAGCTCGTCGAAGATGTCGTCAGGCAGGATGTCGCGACAGATGAGATACGGATCGCCGCCCGCGGCCACCAGACGGTCGAGCCGCTGCCGCGCGCCGAAATCCGTCCAGAAGGCGTCGCGCAGCCGCGCCTCCACCAGCTCGACCACCTCGGCGGAGATTTCGCCGACACCGGCCGAGCGTCGGCCCACGGCGGTCGAAATGCGGGACTCGATGGCGTCCGCCACATCCTCGATGCCGGCGCCGGTTGTGGCCACCGTCTTCAACACCGCCGGAGCCGCTCGTCCTTCGACGCCGCCCCTGGTGATGCGCAGCATCGCCTGGATGTCGGCGACGACGTGATCGGCACCGCTGCGGTCGGCCTTGTTGACGACAAAGACGTCGGCGATTTCCATGATGCCGGCCTTGATGGCCTGCAGCCCGTCGCCCTGGCCGGGCACCGAGAGCACCAGAGTGACGTCCGCGACGCGCAGGACGTCCACCTCGTCCTGCCCAGCCCCGACCGTCTCGACCAGGATCATATCGAAGCCGAAGGCATCAAGGATCCGCACCGCGTCGCGGGTCGCGCGGGAGAGGCCGCCGTGGGCGCCGCGGGTGGCCAGGGAGCGGAGGAACACACCGAGGCGGTCCAATTCAGGCATGCGGATGCGGTCGCCAAGGATGGCGCCGCCGGAGAACGGGCTCGACGGATCGACGGCGAGGATGCCGACTTTGCGGCCGCGCCCGGCAAAGACAGCCGCAAGGCGGCCGGTCAGCGTGCTCTTGCCCGTTCCCAGGCTACCGGTGATGCCGACGGCGCGCGCTTTTCCTGCCATGGTGAAGACGCCGTGCATCGCCTCCTGCCAACCCGGCGCCCGCGCCTCGACCAGGCTGATCAGGCGTGACAGAGCGCGGCGATCGCCCTGCCTTAGACCGCTCAGCAGCGCCGGCCAGTCGGGTGTCACCATCGCGCCCGGCGCCCCTCCCCCGATTACTTACGCCGTCCCGGCCCGCGCGCGACGATCCGTGGCCAGCGCCGAGATGCTGTCAATAATGGCGGCCGAGGCAGAGCCGGAACCGAAAACGGCGGCGACGCCCAGCGCCGTCATCGCCTTCGCGTCCTCGCCCGTGATGATCGAACCGCCGAGAACCACCGGCGCATCCACCTGCCGTTCCGCCAAGAGAGGCATCAATTCGGGAAGATAGTCGAGGAACTCCCAGGAATGGCAGCTGATGCCGATGACGTCCACGTCCTCATCGACGGCGGAGCGAAGTATGGTGCTCGGAGTCTGGAAACGTCCGACGTAGACCACCTCGAAGCCGGCGTCGCGCAACAGCCCGGCGATGGCGACGGCTCCCAGTTCGTGTTGATCCGTGCCCAGCATGGCGAGAAGCACACGTCCCTTGGTCATCTCGTCCCCCTCAGACCGGCGGCTGCAGCGCGCCGAACGGATCGTAGGGCTCGCCATAGGCCATGCGAATTACCCCCGCGATTTCGCCCATGGTCGCGCCGGCGTCCAGCGCCGACATCACCGGCGGCACCAGGTTTTCCGTTCCCTCGGCAACGGCGAGGACACTGCGCAACGCTGCTGCCGCTTTCGCTTGGTCGCGGCGCGCCCTGAAATCCCTCACCTCCTGCGCCCGCTGGCGGTAGGGACGGATCTTGCGCTCGGAGACATCGCGCAGCAGTGTGTCGCCTTCCGGCGCCATGCGGTGGACGTTGACCCCCACCAACGGGCGTTCCCCGCTTTCAACCTGGTTAAGGTGGCGGCGCATCTTGTCGTCGAAGAACTGGCGGAACCAACCCGATTCATCGAGGTCGCGGGGATGGCCGCGCGCCTCGATATCGAGAACCATGTCCCAGATGCGCCTTTCCATCTCGGCGGTCAGCGCCTCGACGAAATAGGAGCCGCCGAGCGGATCGACCACCTTGGCCGCTCCTGTCTCGAGATCGATGATCTGCTGGGTGCGCAGCCCGACCAGATGGGCCTCGGCGGTGGGCGTGCGGTAGCCTTCGTCGAAGGTCGATATCTCCATCGCCTGCGCCCCGGCGAGCACCAGCGACAGGGCCTGGGTGGTACCCCGCACGATGTTGTTGGCGAGCTGCTGTGTCGTCATCGTCAGGCCGGAGGTATGGCTGGTGACCACCACTGACCACGAACGCGGAT
>JAJZVE010000440.1 GCA_021845835.1 Pseudomonadota bacterium
CGGCAGCGTCCAGAGATAGACGGGATGCCGCCCCATGCCGCCCCAGCCGAGGATGTTGCTGACCGCGTTCAGGTAGGCACCGCGATGATGATAGACCACACCTTTCGGATCGCCCGTGGTGCCGGAGGTGTAGCTGAGCGAGATCGCGTCCCATTCGTCCGTCGGCGGCGTCCAGGCGAAATCCGGATCGCCCTCGGCGAGCAGCGCCTCGTAGGTCAGCGCGCCGAGCGGCGCCGCCCCGACGGTCGCCGCGTCCTCGATGTCGATCACCTCCGGCGGGTCGGCCATCCCGGCGAGCGCCGCGCGCATCACCGGGGCGAATTCGCGATCGACCAGCAGCAGCTTTGCCCCGCCGTGCTCCAGCATGAAGCGCAGCGTCGCGGCATCGAGCCGCGTGTTCAGCGTGTTGAGCACGGCGCCCGCCATCGGCACGCCGAAATGCGCCTCCACCATCGCCGGCACGTTCGGGGCGATGACGGCGACCACGTCGCCGCGCCCGACGCCCCGCCTGCGCAGCGCCGAGGCAAACCGGCGGCAGCGCGCATAGACCTCGCCCCAGGTCAGCCGCACCTCGCCATGCACGATCGCCGGGCGCTGCGGATACACGGCGGCGGTGCGCGCCAGAAAGGACAGCGGCGTCAACGGCACGTAGTTGGCGGGGGTCTTCTCCAGCCCGATCTGCCACGCCGCCGCATCACCCGCCATGACCGCCTCCCCGCTCCACGCGGAGTTTAGTCGGCGCCGGGCTGCGGGGCCAGATCGGGGGTGGCGGTCAGTTCGCCGCCGCGGCGGCGTCCGTCGCCGCCACCCGGCGCAGCAATTCGGCCTGCGAAAACGGCTTGGCCATCATTTCGTAGCCATCGCCGGCCGTCGCGTCGTCGCCGTAGCCGGAGGCCAGCAGGACGCGAAGCTGCGGCCGCAGCCGTCGCGCCGCCCTGGCGACCTCCAGCCCGCTGATGCCGCCCGGCAGCCCCACGTCGCAGACCAGCACGTCCAGCCTTTCGCCATTCTGCAGCACGGCGAGGGCGTCCGGGGCGTCCGCCGCCGTCAGCACGCGGTGCCCGGCATCGACGAGCGCGAACTGCACCGCCTCGCGCACCTCGGGGTCGTCCTCCACCACCAGGATGCCGAGCCGCCGCGGGTCGCTGCCGTGCGGGACGGCGGCCGACGGACGCGGCTCTGGCAGGGCCGGCCGCGCCGGCAGCGGCGACCGCGGCAGCAGCAGCGACACCGTGGTGCCCCGCCCCGGCTCGCTCGACACCGTTACCGTGCCGCCGGACTGGCGGGCAAACCCATGCACCATCGCCAGGCCAAGCCCGGTGCCCTTGCCGACCTCCTTGGTGGTGAAGAACGGCTCGAACAGCCGAGAAAGATGCTCCGGCGCGATGCCGGTGCCGGTGTCGCTGACATCCACCCGCACATAGTCGCCGGGCGGCACCTCCAGACGCGACGCCGCCGCGATATCCAGCACCATGTTGCCGGCGACGATGGCAAGCGTGCCGCCGTCCGGCATCGCATCGCGCGCGTTGATGGCGAGGTTCAGCACCGCCGATTCGAACTGCGCCGGATCGAGATGGCAGGGCCACAGGTCCGGCGCCGCCCGCGCCTCCACCTGCACCGTCTCGCCGACGGCGCGGCGGAGCAGCTCGTCCATCTCGGCCACCAGCCGATGTACCCAGACCTGCTCCGGATTCAGGTTCTGCCGCCGCGAGAACGCCAGCAACTGCTGCGTCAGCCGCGCCCCGCGCGCCGTCGCGCGCTGCGCATTCGCCGTCAGTTGCAGCAGCCGTGCGTCGTCGTGCGCCTGCGCGAGGCGGTGGATCAGGTCGAGATTGCCGGTGAGCGCCTGCAGCAGGTTGTTGAAGTCGTGCGCGACGCCGCCGGTGAGCTGGCCGACCGCCTCCATCTTCTGCGCCTGCGCGAGTTGCGCCCGCAGCCCGAGCCGCTCGGTCACGTCGCGCGCCTCGGCCACGACCATGGTGACGCCGCCAACCTCGTCGAACACCGGCTTGAGCGAGAAGTCGAAGGTGCGCGGCTTTCCGGCCCGATCCTGCATCATGACCTCGTGGCGCACGAAGGATCCCGCCGCGGCGCGGTCCACAAGCGCGCTTATCATTTTGCCCGTGCCGTTTTCGGTCCAGGTGCCGATCTCGCAGATCGGCCGGCCGATGATCTCGTGCTCCTCCAGGCCGAGGAACTCGAGCGCGGCACGGTTGATCTGCAGGATGCACCCGCTGCACGAAAGCAGGCCGGTGATCTGGAAGGCCGAATCGAAGATGCTGCGGAACCGCCGCTCGCTCTCGCGCAGCGCGGCGGTGCGTTCCGTCACCTCGTACTCCAGCGCCGCGGCGCGGTCGTACTGCTCGGTCACGTCGCGAACGATGCCGACGATCCGCAGCGGCCCGCCGCCGCCCGGCCGATGCGCCACCACCGCCGCGCGCTCGGCCAGCCAGCGCCACGGCCCGTCGGCGCCGCGAACCCGATAGGTCGCCGTCATCGCCTCGCTGCGCCCCAGGATCACCGCCCGCAGCGCCGCCCGCCGCCCGGCGCGCTCGCCTGGGTGGATGGCGGCGAACCAGTCGTTCCAGCGCGGGTCGCCGGACGCCAGCCAGCAATTGGCCGGCAACGCCCCGCCGGTGAGCGCCGAGGCACGATGATCGAGCCAGACCTGCCGGCGCGCGAGGTCGATCTCGTACACCGTGACATCGGCGGCGGCCAGGGCCAGCCGCAGCCGCGCCTCGCTTTCGGCCAGCGCACTGCGCGCCTGTTCGGTGGCTACGAGCGCCTCGCGCAGCGCGTCCTCACGGCCTTCCTGCGCCAGCGCCAGCGCGTCGAGCGCCGCTGCGAAGCGGCCGAACGCCGAGCCGCCGCCCGCCCGCGCCGGGAGCTGGCCGGCGCGGAGCCGCTCCGCACGATCGAGCAGACGCGGCAACGGCCGGTGGACGCGCACCTCTGCCGCCAGCAGCGCGCCGGCGACCACCACCGCGACGCCAAACACCACGAACCACGTCCCGCCGCGCGGCACGGGCGCGGCCAGGACTGCCAGCGCCAGCGCCGGCACCATGACCGCCACGACCAGAAGCAGCAGACGAGACAATAGATTCGTCATCGCATTTGCATCCGCACATCCCTTGCGGTTGCCAACGCTCGCACATCCGTGAAGTCCCGGATTGAATCCTCACAGAGGCTTGAGGTATCGCAGATGGTAGATAAAGGCGCCTTCACTCACCGAATGATTAATGCACATATCGCGGTGATGCCACAACCATTTCGTCTGCTTTCACATGTCGCCGAGGCTTGCGCGAATGCCGGACGGTGTCGCTCCCCCGTTCCGCAACGCCCGCAGGCTTGGCGAATTATCTCGTTTGGCAAGTCGATTACCTAAACTGTCTGTCAGCAACCGATGGTGTGCATAGACGGGCACCGGCCAACCCAGCAGCGCCTGCAGCAGCCGGTGCAGGTCGGTGGCGGCGCGCAGGTCGGCGCCCCGCGTCACCAGCGTGACGCCCTGCAGGGCGTCGTCGTGGGTCACACAGACGTGATAGCTGGCGGGCGCGTCCTTGCGGCCCAGCACCACGTCGCCGAAGGCGGCGGGGTCGCAGCGGCGTTCGCCCTCGGCCTCCTCGCGCACAATGAGCGGCTGCGGCACGGCGGCACGGGCGGCCGCCATGTCCAGCCGCAGCGCGTGCGGCTGGCCGGCGGCGAGACGGGCGGCGCGCTCGTCCGCGCTCAGCCGGCGGCAGGTGCCGGGGTAGCGCGGCCCGTCGGGTCCCTGCGGCGCCCCCGCCGCCGCGGCGACCTCGCGCGCGATCCCGGCGCGCGTGCAGAAGCAGGGATAGAGCAGTCCGCGCGCTGCCAGCCGGTCCAGCACGGTGCGGTATTCGGCCAGATGCCGGGACTGTACCCGCACCTCGCCGTCCCAGTCGAGGCCGAGCCAGGCCAGGTCCTCCACGATGGCGGCAGCGAAATGCGGGCGGCAGCGCGCCGTGTCGATATCCTCCAGCCGCAGCAGGAACCGTCCGCCGGCCGCGCGTGCCCGCTGCCACGCGGTCAGGGCTGCGAAGGCATGGCCGAGATGCAGGTATCCGGTCGGGCTGGGGGCGAAGCGGGTGACGACGGTCATGGCGTGGTCTGTAGCCGCGCCGACGCGCGCGTGAAGCCCGGCCAGGCAACGCCGCGCGCCTGCCGCAGGATCATGACGGGGCTGTGAACCCCAGGCCCGGCCCGCTTGCGGCGCGAAGCCGCGGGGTGGCATAAACCTTCAGGGTTCGCGGTGACGATCAGGGCCGGCCGGCCAGCCAGTGCCGGCATGCCTCGCCTCCCGCGACGAACGCGGATCGACGGGGGCGTTGCTTGCCGGACGGCGGCCAACACTTTCCTGCGCTTGTGCTGAACGCGGATTTCCGCCCGCTGTCCTATTTCCCGCTCTCCGTTTGGTCATGGCAGGACGCGGTGAAGGCGGTGTTCCTTGACCGCGTCAGCGTGCTGAACGAATACGAGGCTGAGGTCCGCTCGCCCAGCCTGACCATGCGGCTGCCCAGCGTCATCGCGCTGAAGGATTACGTGCCCGCCGCCCGCAAGCCGGCCTTCACGCGGTTCAACGTGTTCCTGCGCGACGCCTTCGCCTGCCAGTATTGCGGCGAGCGCCAGCCGGCGCCGGACCTGACCTTCGACCACGTTGTCCCGCGCAGCCGCGGCGGCCGCACGACCTGGGAGAACGTCGTCACCGCCTGCGCCGTCTGCAACCTGCGCAAAGGCAACCGGCTGCCGCGCGAGTGCCGCATGTTCCCGCGCCACCGCCCCTGCCAGCCATCGACCTGGGTCCTGCAGGAGAACGGCCGCGGCTTCCCGCCCAACTATCTGCACGAGAGCTGGCGCGACTATCTC
>JAJZVE010000441.1 GCA_021845835.1 Pseudomonadota bacterium
CGGCGCGACGTCGATCGCGCCGCGCGCCAGCACATCGACGGCAAGCGCAAACTCCTCGTGGAAGCGGAACGTGCCGCGCAGCGTGATCTCCTTCGCGACGACCGCATTCAGCGGCACCGCCGTCTCCGCCCCGCCCAGGCCCACCTGCACGATCACCGCCCCCGGCCGCGCCACCGGGATCGCGCCGGCGAGTGCCGCGCCGTTGCCGGAACACTCGAACACCGCGTCGAACTGGCCCTTCTCGGCCGCATAGGGCGCCAGCGCGTCGGGGCGGTCGCGCAGGTTGAGCGCGGCGTCGGCGCCCAGGCGGCGCACCACCGCGAGCGGCGCGTCCATCAGGTCGGTCGCCACCACCTCGCGCGCCCCGGCATGCCGCGCCGCCAGCACGCACAGCGCGCCGATCGGTCCCGCCCCCGTCACCAGCACCCGTGCGCCCAGCAGCGCCCCGGCCTGCCGCGCCGCGTGCAGCGCGACCGACAGCGGCTCGGCGAAGGCGGCGCGCGCGGCGGGCATGTCGGCCGGCACCGCCTGGCTCGCGTGGCACACCAGCACCTCGCGGAAGCCGCCCTCGACATGCGGAAAGCGCATCGCGCTGCCGTAGAAGCGCATGTCCAGGCAGTGATTGGCCATCCCCGCGCGGCAGAACCGGCACTGGCCGCACGGCAGGCTCGGGTTCACCGCCACCTTGTCGCCGGGGCGGACATGGGTGACGGCTTCGCCCACCGCCTCCACCACGCCCGCGACCTCGTGGCCCAGCACCATCGGCGCGCGGATGCGCACGGTGCCGAAGCCGCCGGCATGGAAATAATGCAGGTCGGAGCCGCAGATGCCGCCGGCGCGCACGCGCACCCGCACCTCCTGCGGCCCGACCGCCGGCACCGGCCGGTCCTCGATGCGCAGGTCGTGCGGCGCATGGATCACCGCCGCGCGCGTGGTCTCGCCCATCCGTCCCCTCCGCCGCCGAATGGCGGAGCATGGCACGGGCGCGCCCGGTTCTCTATGCTCGCCCCACAATGGAGGCTTCCCCATGACCCAGCGCACGCTCCTGCTCACCGGCGCCAGCCGCGGCATCGGGCACGCGACGGCACGGCTGTTCCACGACCATGACTGGCGCGTCATCACCGTCTCGCGCCAGGCGTTCTCGCCGCGCTGCCCGTGGGGCGGGGCGGAGGACCACGTGCAGCTCGACCTCGGCGACATCGACCGGCTGCCGGAGGGGCTCGCCGTCATCCGCGACCGCCTGTCGGACGGGCCGCTGCACGCGCTGGTCAACAACGCCGGCATCTCGCCCAAGCAGCCGGACGGCGGGCGGCTCGGCGTGCTGGACACGCCGTACGAGACCTGGCTGGCGGTGATGAACGTCAACCTGATCTCGACCGCGCTGCTGGCGCGCGGGCTGATCGAGCAACTGGCGGCGGCGCAGGGCGCGATCGTCAACGTCACCTCGATTGCCGGCTCGCGCGTGCATCCCTATGCCGGCGTCGCCTATGCCGCGAGCAAGGCGGGGCTGGCGGCGCTGACGCGGGAGATGGCGAGCGAGTTCGCGCCGCTCGGCGTGCGCACCAACGCCATCTCGCCGGGCGAGATCGCGACCGCCATGCTCTCTCCCGGCACCGCCGCCTTCGCCGACCGCGAGGTGCCGCTGCGCCGGCTCGGCACCACCGAGGAGGTGGCGTCGGCGATCTATTTCCTGTGCAGCCAGGCGGCGAGCTACGTCAACGGCGCCGAGCTGCACGTCAACGGCGGGCAACATGTCTGACACGAACACCCTCACGGTCCTCGACCATCCGCTGGTGCAGCACAAGCTGACGCTGCTGCGCGCGCGCGACACCGCGGTCGCCGATTTCCGCCGCATCGCGCGCGAGATCAGCCTGCTGATGTGCTACGAGGTCACGCGCGGCCTGCCCACCGAGCCGGTGCGGATCGAGACGCCGCTGGAGCCGATGGAAGGCCGGATGATCTCCGGCAAGAAGCTCTGCTTCGTCTCCATCCTGCGCGCCGGCAACGGCATCCTGGAGGGGATGCTGGACGCGGTGCCGTCGGCGCGCGTCGGCCATATCGGCCTCTATCGCGACCCGCGCACGCTGGAACCCGTCCAGTATTACCTCAAGCTGCCGGAGGACATCGCCGAGCGGCAGGTGATCGTGGTCGATCCGATGCTGGCGACCGGCCATTCAGCGGCGGCGGCGGTGACGCGGCTGAAGCAGGCGGGGGCGTCGCAGATCAGCTTCGTCTGCCTGATCGCAGCCCCGGAGGGCGTGCGCGTGATGACCGCCGGGCACCCGGACGTGCCGGTGTTCACCTGCGCCGTCGATCGCTGCCTGGACGATCACGGCTACATCCGCCCCGGCCTCGGCGACGCCGGCGACCGGCTGTTCGGCACGAAATAGCGCGCACTCAGGCCGGATAGCGCCGCTCGGCCTCGCGGATGCGGCCGCCGTTGCCGAGTTCGATGATGTAGCCGAAGTCCTTCTCGGTATCGAGATAGTAGTGCTCGTCCTCGTCGAACCTGCCGCTCTGGATCACGGGATAGCCGCGCGCGGCATATTCGGCGACGGCGCGGGCGCAGTCGGCGTGATACAGCTTGATGTGGTGCAGCCCCTCGCCACGCCGCTCCAGATGCTCGTCATAGATCGAGCGTCCGCGCACCGGCTGCATCAGCTCGACCTGCATCTTGTCGGTCCAGGCGACCGCGATCAGGCACGAATGCGTCGCCGGCCGGCCGCGATAGATGTAGTCGCGCACCTTCGGCGCCTCGAACGTATAGACCGACCACGGGCCGATGCCGCACACCTCCCAGTGCCGCTGCATGGCCGCGTCGATGTCGCGTACGACATAGGCGACCTGGATCACGCTGCCTTCCTGCATGGTGTTCTCCCTCGTCGGTTGTCGCCGGCTATGGCAGCGCGGCGATGCGTTCGGTCAACAGCGCGAAGAAGCGCCCGGCGTCAACCGTTTCCAGCAGCCGCGCGGTCGCCGCGCCGCCGCCGCGCCGCCAGCGGTCGATCACGGTGCGGCCGCGGCACAGGCCGGGGCCGCAATCGACCTCGGCCGATACCGAAACATGGCTGAATAATTCGGGGGCGACCGCCCAGGCGACGGCGCAGGCGTCATGCTGCTCGTGCCCGCGCCCGGCGGAGCGGCGGGAACGCGGCACCGCGTCCCAGATCGCCGCCGCCGCCGCGGCGCACGCCCCCGCCCCGGCCCGGCGCAGCGCCGCGACATGCGCGGGCAGGCACAGCGCCTGGCTGGTCACGTCCAGCGTCGCCAGCGTCACCGGCGCGTCCGCCGCCAGCACGATCGCCAGCGCCTCCGGGTCGTTCCAGGCGTTGAACTCGGCGGACGGGGTGACGTTCCCCTCGCCGACCGCGCCGGTCATCAGCACGATCCCGGCGACCCGCCCGGCCAGTTGCGGCTCGGTCGCGAACACGAGGCCGAGATTGGTGGCCGGGCCAAGCCCGATCAGCGTCACCGAGCGCGGCGGGGCGGCGCGCAGCCGGTCGCGGATGGCGTCGGCGGCAAGGCCCGGCGCGGGCGGCGGCCCGTCCGGCAGCACCACCCCGCCGAGGCCATTGTCGCCATGCACATGCACGGCGTCCCTGAAGTGCCCCATCAGCGGCCGGTCGGCGCCGGCCAGCACCGGCACGGCGCGGCCGGACAGGCCCACGATCGCGCGCGCGTTGCGCAGCGTGTGCGCGAGGCCGACATTGCCGCCGACCACCGTGACCAGCAGCACGTCGAGTTCCGGCGAGCCGAGCGCGAGCCACAGCGCGATCGCGTCGTCGGTGCCGGGGTCGCAGTCGATGATGGTCGGGCGCGGCGTCATGCGGTCACTTCAGGCCAAACGCGGCGCGGCGCGAACAGCCGTGCCAGGAACCGCAGCGCCGCACCGCGTGCCGAAGTCGCTCCCGGTGCGGTTGCCGGTGCCGCCGCCGGGCGGGCGGCGGCTGGCCGGCCGTCCAGCAGTTGCTCCACCGCGCGCCGCACCCGGCCGCGCGCGCGGTGCAGCAGCACGCGCTGGTTCTCCGACGAGATGGCAAGCAGGGCGCAGGCTTCCTCGGCGCTGCACCCCTCCACGTCGCGCAGGATGATGACGGCCTTCTGGCCGGCCGGCAGCGTTTCGATCGCCGCCTGCACGTGCTGCCAGAGCTGGCGGCCGGCGATCTGGCGCTCCGGGTCCAGCTCGTCCCAGCTTCGCGGCGGCTCGCTCCAGTGGCCGTCCGGCTGGAAGCGGTCCAGCGGCACGGCGCGCTCCGTCCCTTCGGCCCCGTCCAGCGCCGGCAGCGCCACCAGCCGTCCCTCGCGGCCGGCGCGGGTGCGGGCGCGGTTGAGCACGATCGCGAACAGCCAGCTTGCGAGCGTCGATCGCCCCTCGAACCGGCCGATGCCGGCGAACACCGCGAGCCAGGCATCCTGCACCACTTCCTCGGCCTGCGCGCGGCTGCCGATGATGGCGCTGGCGGTGCCGACCAGGGCGCCATGAAAGCGCCGGATCAGCAGCCGATAGGCGTCCGCGTCGCCGGCGCGCAGCCGGGCGAGGAACTCCGGTCGGTCGAACGCACGGTCGGCGTCGGTCGGCATGCGGGTCATGCGGGGATGATCCGGGGCGGCCACGACGTGCCTTGTAACGCAAAGACGTTCCATGAGTCTCGCCATCGTGGCGTCTGTACGGAAACCGCGCCCATGCCGACCTGCCGTGACATGAGCGAACGCGCGACCGATTACATGGAGGGCGCGCTGCCCTGGCGGCGGCGGCTCGGCACCTGGTGGCATTTGCGCGTCTGCCCGATGTGCCGCGCCTATTTCGCCCAACTCGCCGTGCTGCGCCGGCTGCTGGCCCGCACGCAACTGCCCGCGCCGGCGCCGGAGCTGGAAGACGCCGTCCT
>JAJZVE010000442.1 GCA_021845835.1 Pseudomonadota bacterium
GCCAGCGCGATCGCGACCGCCGGCAGCGGACGCATGCCGGCCTCGTGCATCAGGAACGCCGCCGTGGCGCCGGCGAGCGCCAGCACCGACCCGACCGACAGGTCGATGTCGCCCGCCGCCATCACGAACGACATGCCGACGGCCAGCAGCGCCACTTCGGAAAACGCCAGCAGGATGGTGAAGGAATTGTCCAGCCCGCCCCAGAAGTCCGGCCGCGCCCACATGCCGAACAGCCACAGCGCCACCGCCAGCAGCACCGCGGCGGCGTCGCGCCGATGCAGGAACTTCATCACGCCGCGCGCCGCCAGCCCGCGGTCCTGCGCCACCGTGCCGCGCGTCTGCACGCCGGCGACCGCAATGCCGCCCGCCTCCAGCGCCGGCGGCGCGGGGCGCCCGCGCAGCCGCGCCCACAGCCGCGCCATCGCGCGCCCGCGCACCAGATACGGCTCGATCAGCACCGCGACGATCAGGATCGCGCCGAGCGCCGCCGGCACCGCGCCGGGCGGCAACTGCGCCACCGCCGAGACCTCGATCTTCTCGCCGCCGAGGTCGATGACGCGCGTGATCGGCACGCCCTCGCGCAGCACCTTGTCCACCAGTTCGACGAACACCACGCCGATGCACGACCCCAGCATGCGCCCGCGTCCGCCCAGGATCGACGCGCCGCCGACGATCACCGCGGCGATCGCGATCAGCTCGGCGCCCATGCCGTAGCTGGAATCCACACCCTTGTTCTGCCACGCCAGCATCAGCCCGCCGATCGCCGCGCACACCGAGGAAATCAGGTAGGAGCGCATGCGCACGAAGCGCGTGGCAATGCCGGCATAGCGCGCCGCCTGCTCGTTGCCGCCGACGGCGTAGGTGGTCCAGCCGATCGTCGTGTAGCCCAGCACGATCGCGCCGACCGCCGCCACCGCGGCGAAAATCAGGATCTGGTTGTTGAAGCCGTAGCGGTTGAGATCGCCGAGCGCGAACAGGCCGGGGTACTGCTGCGCCTTCATCGCGACGCCGATGTTGTCGCCGCCGGTCAGCCCGATGACAAGGCCGCGGCCGATGAACAGCATGGTCAGCGTGGCGATGAACGCCGGCACCTGCAGCACCGTCACCAGCACGCCATTGATGAGGCCGACCAGCACGCCGAGCGCAAGGCTGCACAGCACCGCCGCGGTCGGCCCGAGATCGTAGCGCGAGCTGGCGAACGCGACCGCGAACACGGTCGCCGACAGCCCGGCGGTGGAGCCGACGGAGAGATCAAGCTCCTTGTTGACGATGACGAACGTGACGCCAACCGCCAGCACGCCGAACACGGAGGCATCGCGCAGCACCGCGAACAGCGCCTCCGCTGAGCCGAAGAAGCGCGGGTTGAGCACAAGGCCGCCGAGATACAGCAGCGCCATGAAGACGAGCAGCCCCGCCTCCCACCCGCCGAACAGCAGCGGCGGCAGGCGCTGCGCCCGTTCCGCCCGCGCCGCTGCGTCGTGCATGTGCCGCCCTCAGTTCTCGAACCGCTTGCCGACCAGCGCGACGTTGTCCTTGGTGACGAGTTGCGCGCGCGTGTCCAGGTTGGCAGCGCTGATATGGCGGTCGAGCTGCAGATAGAGCTGCACCACCGGGTAGAACCCCTGCAGGAACGGCTGCTGGCCGAGCGAGCCGGTGAGCGCGCCGGTCTTGATCTGCTCCTGCTGCTGCGGGCCGAGGTCGAAGCCGAAGGCGCAGATCTTGCCGTTCATCTTGAGCTGCCCGATGGCATCGCCGATCGCCGGCGTCACCGCGCCGTTCGGCCCGAACAGGCCCACCACGTCCTTGCGGCTTTCGATCAGCGACACCACGCCGTTGGCAAGGTTGTTCATGCCGAGATCGACGCCGATGTTGTCGGGACCGGCATCGACCTTGAAGTCCTGCAGCCGGTTGGCCGCCTTCAGGCCTTTGACCACGGCGCGGAAGGCGGCGGTGACGCGGTTGTTCACCTCGACGTTGCCGGCGGTGGTCTGGCTCGGGAACAGGATCGAGCCGCCTTTGACGTTGTTCTTCAGCAGGCATTGCACGATCGCGTCGCCGCCGATCGCCGCCGCCGAGGCATCCTGGCCGGTGTGGCTGATGTTGTTGCGGTCGTACAGCGACGGATCGTAGGAATTCATGGTGGCGACGACGACGCCGCGGCTCTCCAGCTTCTTGACGATATCATTGTAGGCGCCGACCTGCGGCGTGGTCATGATGACGCCGTCGATCGTGGGATCGTTGGCGATCTGATTGAGGATCTGGATTTCGCGCGGGATGTCGTCCACCGGCGCTTCCGACCCCAGCATGAGCAGCTTGATGCCGAACGCATCGGCCGCGACCTTGGCGCCGACATAGGCCGGGTCGAAGAAGCCGCCGCCGGCGGTGTGGGTGACGATGGCGAAGGTCAGCGGTCGGCCGTTCTTCTTCGTGGCCGGCGCTTCCTTCGCCGCGTCCTCGAAGCTGTAGCCGCCGACCGCCTTGCTGATGGTGCCGGACTGCGCGCGGGCATGGCCCGCGGAGAACGCGCATACGGCCGCGACGGCCGCCGCGATGGCGAGATGCTTCATCCTGGTCCTCCCCGGCGTCCCTCGATGGGTGCGCCTGTTCTGCTTCATGCGCCCCGCGCCCCGCGGCGAAGCGGCAGGGGCGGCGGCGCGGGAAATCATATCGGCATCCGGCTCCGGGTCCAGCAACTTGTCGCGGCGCAGCCGGATTGCGCGCTGTTCGCCAGCTGTTCTATCCTCGGCGCCCGACAGCGACGGAAGGATGGCCGACATGGGCGATGATGGCGATCTCGTCTTTTTCTTCGCCCCCGACACGCGCGCCACCGCGAGCCTGACGTTGCTGGAAGAACTGGGCGCGCCGTATCAGCTGCGCGTGCTCGACCTGCAGGGCGGCGAGCAGCGCCGGCCGGCCTATCTGGCGGTCAACCCGATGGGGAAGGTGCCGGCGATCAGGCACGGCGACGCCGTGGTCACGGAGCAGGTGGCGATTTTCCTTTATCTCGCCGACCGGTTCCCGCAGGCGGCACTGGCGCCGCCGCCCGGCGATCCGCTGCGCGGCCCCTATCTGCGCTGGATGGTGTTCCATGCCGCGTGCTTCGAGCCGGCGATGATAGATCGCGCCCTCAAGCGCGAGCCGGGGCTGCGGAAGTCCTCGCCCTACGGGGATTACGACACCATGCTGGCCACGCTGCTCGGCCAGCTGGCGCGCGGGCCGTGGCTGCTCGGCGAACGGTTCACGGCCGCCGATGTGCTCTGGGGCACGAGCCTCACCTGGGTCACGCGCTTCGGGCTGGTGCCGGAGACGCCGGAGGTCGCGCCCTATATCGCCCGCTTCAACGCGCGCCCAGCCGTGGCGCGGGCGACCGCACGCAATGCCGAACTCGCCGCCGCGCAGCAGCAGGCGAGCGCCGGCCCGGCTTGACGATCCGCCCGGCGCGGGATGTTGTCGGCATGACGGCGTGAAGGAACCGAGGGATGCGCGCGATCTACGTCATGGTGAAGTGCGAAATGGGACAGGCCTACCGCGTCGCCCAGATGGCGGTGGACAGCATCCCGGAGCTGTCGGAACTGCACTCCACCTCCGGCCAGTACGACCTGCTGGCGAAGTTCTATCTGGAGCCGGACCAGGACACCGGGCTGTTCGTCACCGAGACGCTGCAGACGCTGCCGGGCGTGAAGGACACCTACACGCTCATCACCTTCAACGCCTTCGGCGGCGGCAAGGGCTGAGGCGGCTGCCAGTAGCGCGCGCCGGCATCGGCGAGGCGCAGCGTCAGCGTCCGCGGCGCCGCCGCCGGCAGCGCCAGATGCGCGTCGCCGTCGGTCCAGCGCCAGCCCGCCTCCGCCGCGTGCCAGCCGCGGCCGAACGCGGCCGGCGCCAGCGCCCGCCCGTCCAGCCGCAGCGTCGCCACCGCGACGCCGAGCCGGCGACGGTCGTCGGCCAGCCCGAGCCAGCGCGGCACGAAGCGGCGGCTCGCCAGCCGGATCGTGCCCGCCCCCGGCGGCAGCGCGGCCCGCCCGTGCGCATCCAGCGCCAGCACCACCCCGTCCGCCAGCACACGCAAGCCCGGATCGCCGCAAAGGCGCCAGCCCAGCGTCTCCGCCCGCGCCCGCACGCCGGCCTGCGCCGCTGCGACACGCGCGCCGCCGAGCAGCAGCGGCGCCACCGCCCGCTCGTCCCAGGCCGCGGCGCCGGCCAGATCGGCATGCAGCGGCCGCACGCCCGCCGCGCCTGCGAACAAGGCCCGGTTGCCGGTGTCGAGATAGCTTTCGGCCGGCAACCCCTCGGCGCACAGCAGCGCGTGATGGTCAAGTTCGATGTGGCAGTAGGTGACGCGCGCCGGAAAATCCTGCACCACGGTCGCGCCGTTCCGCAGCGCCTGCGCCTGGATCAGCACGCCGTCGAGGAAGATCGCGTGGTCGGGCGAAACCAGCAGGTCGCGAAGCGGCCGGCCGGGGCCGATCGCGTGCGCCCGGATGCGGACCGGCGCCGCCCGTTCCGGGCACGGATGGCGGACCAGATCCACCATGACGCGCCCCACCCAGCGCACCGTCCGCACCTGCCATCCCGCGCCGGTGTCGGCCAGCACCGCGTCGCCCGCGCGCAATGCCTCCACGCGCACCTCGCCGCCCGGTGTGGCGATGCGGGTGCCGGCGACGTAGCAGGGCGTCCCCAGCGTCACCTGCGTGCCGCCGGCGCCGTCGCTCGCGGCGACGAAGACATCGCCGGTATAGTTCACCGCCGGGTTAAGCTGCAGCGTGTCGGTGGTGCCGCCCTGCGTCACGCTCAGCACGTTGCCACTGCCGAGCATGCCGCTGTCGCGGACGACGAAGCCGAGCCCGGCGAGGTCGATCGTCTCGCCGCCCCTGCTGG
>JAJZVE010000443.1 GCA_021845835.1 Pseudomonadota bacterium
GAACTCGGCAGGTGGAGCCGGACCTTTCGCTTCAGCACCTCGACCCTGGCGGCGAGCTTGATCAGGCGCAGACGCAGGGTATCGAACTGGGCGGCGCGCCAGAGCGAGCGCCGCGGCATGGCGGCACGCAGGCTCCACATCAACCAGTAGGCACCGAGATGCAGGAACAGGCGCATCTGGTTGGCCGCGGCGCGGCAGCATGACGTGCGGTCGGCGGCCAAATGGGTCTTCCACGCCTTGATGTGGTTCTCGGCCTGGCCGCGGGCACAATAGACATCCTGGTAGACGGTACGGCCACGCACGCCTTCGAGGCTGGTGACGATGAAGCGTGTGTCGACGCCCTGCGGCCCGGCCTCGACGCGGGCGATGATGCGCTCGACGCGGTCCCAGCTTGCGGCGCTGTCGTAGAATTCCTTGAACCGGCGGCGCTTTTCGCCGTCGGCCGTGGCGGCGCGCGCGGTCGTGCCGGCCTCCAGCGCGGCGACATGCTTGCGCAGCGTGGTCGTCGGGGCAACGCCGAGCATGTAATCGAGCCGCTCGGCGCGGCAGAACCGCAGCACCTCCGGCGTGCAGTAGTGGCTGTCGGCGCGCAGCAGGATCTCGACCCGCGGCCAGTTGGCGCGCAGCGCCGCGATCAGGCGGTGCAGCCAGAAGACGATCTGGCGTCCACTCGGCCGACAGGCGGGGCGCAGCAGGGCGGCGACCATGCGGCCCTCGCCGTCGAACACCACGATGGGCTGGAAGCTGTATTCATCGTAGTGGGCGTTGAACAGGCGAAGCTGCTGGCCGCCGTGCATGGCGTCGAACGTGTCGTCGATGTCGAGCACGATCCGGCGCGGCACCTGGCGGAAGCTCTGGCAGTAGTGCTCCACCATGGCCTGCCCCATGCGCAGCAGGGCGTGCCGGTCCGGCAGGTTCTCCGCCCGCGACACGGTCGATTGCGAGCACAGGGCGGCATCTTCGGGCAGCCGCTCCATCGCCAGCTTGAACAGCGGGTCGGTGCGCAGGCTGTCGGCGTCGTTGCCGTCCTCGTAGCCGGCAGCGATCATCAGCATGCGAAAGCGGATGACCTCGTCGAGACCGTGCCGGATGCGCACCGGCGCCCGAGGGTCGTCGATGCAGGCGGCAAGACGCCGCGCGATCCCCAACCGCCGCTCGACCTCCCGCAGCATCAGCAGGCCGCCGTCGGAGGACATCAGCCCCCCGTCGAAGCGCGCCTCGATGGCCCGCCCGCAAGCGGGTGACAGGCCGGGCAGGATGGGGGTAGCGTCGTCGGTGGCGGACATGGCGTCTCCGGATCGGTGCGAGTCGGTTTCGACACCAAAATCCTACACCAAATCATAGGCTTACGCCCCTGCCCGCCAACCCTCATGAATTTTCCCGGCTAATAACGCAGCGCCGCGTTCACGCTGGCCAGCGCCGCCGATCCCGGGCACAGGGAAGCATCGTCCAGTGCGTTCAGCGGCGTTGCCACCGTATTCAGGTGATGATGGAGATCCTCCGGTTCCGGGTCCACGTAAAGCAAACCGGTGACGATCTCGCCGGCCATGGCCCCCTCTTGGAGATAGGCCAGCGCACTGGTGCGGTCATGCGGGTTGTAATCAGCGGCAAGCTTGCGCAGGCGCAAAACGCCGCCATCGTGCTGCACCACCACATCGACCGAGCCGGGCGCGTAATCGGCGGTGATCTCCGAGCGGCTGGTGATGTAATCGAGCCGGTTCACCGCCTCGTTATGCTCGCGCACATAATCGAAGCTTTTGGTACTGCCTTGGTGGTTGTTGAACTGGACACAGGGCGAGAGGCAGTCGATGAAGGCGGCGCCGGGATGCTGCAACGCCGCCTTGATCAGCGGCACGAGTTGCTCCTTGTCGCCGGAGAAGCTGCGCGCAACGAAGGTGGCACCGAGCTGCAACGCCAGCGCCGCCAGATCGACCGCCGAATCGCTGTTGGCCACGCCCTTCTTGCTCGTCGAACCGCGGTCGGAGGTAGCTGAGAACTGGCCCTTCGTCAGGCCGTAGACGCCGTTATTCTCGACGATATAAGTCATATTGACGCCACGCCGCAGCCCATGCGCGAATTGACCAAGGCCGATCGAGGCAGAATCCCCATCGCCTGAGACGCCGAGATAGATCAGGTCACGATTGGCGAGATAGGCGCCGGTGGCCACGCTCGGCATCCGTCCATGCACGGAATTGAAACCGTGCGCGGCGCCAAGGAAATAGGTCGGTGTTTTCGACGAGCAGCCGATGCCGGAGAGTTTTGCGATACGGTGCGGCGGGAGTGACAGCTCGAAACAGGCACGGACGATCGCCGCACTGATCGAATCGTGGCCGCAGCCGGCGCAGAGCGTGGAAACCGCCCCCTCGTAATCGCGCCGCGTATAGCCGAGTTCGTTGGCCGCAAGTTCCGGGTGGTGCAGTTTGGGTTTCGGCAAGAAGCTCATACGTTTTGGTCCGATGAAATGCCCTCTCCAGCTGCGGCGAAGAGAGCGGGGGTGAAAAAGGGGAAGGAAGCAAGGCTGCCATCGCGGCGCCGCCCATCATGGTGCCGCCTTGCGCAGCGGCACGACGTTGGTCGTGCCGGCGGCGCCACCGATGGCGCCGGCGATGAATTCGGCCGTGATCGATGTGCCGTCGTAATGCAGCACGCGCACCAGCCGCGCGGGATCGATCTCGCCTTCGAGGATGAGCAGTGAGCGCAACTGGGCGTCGCGGTTCTGCTCGACGACAAAGACCTTCTCGTGCTGGGCGATGAATTCCAGCACCTCGTCATGGAACGGAAAGGCGCGGATACGCAGAAGGTCGAGCGGCACGTCACGCGCCGCCAGCATCTCCGCAGCCTCGTTCATCGCCGGCGAGGTGGAGCCATAGTAAATGGCGCCAAATCGGGCCGGCTGCGCGGCATCGCGCCGCAGCGGACGCGGCACGATTTCCTTGGCAGTGGCGAATTTGCGCAGCAGCCGCTCCATGTTGCGCTGATAGGCGGCCCCGTCTTCGGTATAGCGGGCATATTCGTCGCGGCTGGTGCCGCGTGTGAAGTAAGAGCCCTTGGTCGGGTGCGTGCCGGGCAAGGTGCGATAGGGAATGCCATCGCCGTCCACATCGAGATAGCGGCCGAAATCCCGGCCCGCCTCCAGTTCCGCCGCCGTCATCACCTTGCCGCGGTCCATGCGCCGATCGTCGCTCCAGGCGAAGGGCGCGCACAGGCGTTCGTTCATGCCGATGTCGAGATCGAGAAGCACGAAGACTGGGGTTTGCAGCCGATCGGCAAGATCGAACGCTTGCGCGCCAAACACGAAGCATTCATGCGGGTCTTCGGGAAAAAGCAAGACATGCTTGGTGTCGCCATGCGAGGCATAGGCGCAGGCCATCACGTCGCATTGCTGCGTGCGGGTGGGCATGCCGGTCGACGGGCCGGCGCGCTGCACGTCGAACACAACCGCCGGGATCTCCGCGAAATAGGCGAGGCCGATGAATTCCTGCATCAGCGAGATGCCGGGGCCGGAGGTCGCGGTGAAAGCGCGCGCGCCGTTCCAGCCGGCCCCGATCACCATACCAATAGAGGCGAGTTCGTCTTCGGCTTGCACGATCGCCGCGTGCATGCGACCGGTCTCTGGCTCCTTGCGGAAGCGGCTAGTATAGCGCGCGAAGGCTTCAACGAGCGAGGTCGAGGGCGTGATCGGATACCAGGAGCACACCGTGGCACCGCCATAGACGGCGCCAAGCGCCGCGGCGCTGTTGCCGTCGACGAAGATGCGCTCGCCAACCGCATCGGCGCGGCGCAGGCGCAGGGAAATCGGGCAGGCGAAATTCTCCCGTGCATAGTCATAACCGAGCCGCATTGCCTTCACATTCGGTGCGATCAGCTTCTCCTTGGCCTTGAACTGCTCGGAGAGCAGCTGCTCGACGAGCTCCGGCTCGATGTCCAGCACGGCGGCAAGCGCGCCGACATACATGATGTTTTTGAAGATCTGCCGCTGCCTGGGCTCGGAATAGGTCTCGTTGCAGATCGCCGTCAGCGGCACGCCTAGAACACTGATATCATCGCGCAATTTGCGCACCACTCGGGTCGAATCATAGAATAGATAGCCGCCGGATGTGATGCTGGCGACATCGCGCTCCCAGGTCTGCGGATTCATTGCCACCATAAGGTCGGTGCCGGCGCGCGCGCCGAGATGGCCGGATTCCGAAACCCGCACATCGTACCAAGTCGGCAGCCCCTGGATATTGGAGGGAAAGATGTTGCGCGGCGTCGCCGGCACGCCCATGCGCAGGATAGCGCGGGCGAATAGCGTATTGGCGCTGGCCGAGCCGGAGCCGTTGATATTGGCGAAGCGGACGATGAAATCGTTGATGCGCGGAAGGGGCGTCATGACAGCCTCATAGAGCGAAGGCGGGGTGACGCGCGCCGACCTGCGCGAGGTCGATCAGGAAGCGCTGCATATCCCACGCCCCGGTCGGACAGCGTTCCGCGCACAGGCCGCAATGGAGGCACACATCTTCGTCCTTGGCCATTAGGCGTCCGGTCTTGAGCCCATGCGCGACATAAAGCGCCTGCTCGCGGTTATGCGCCGGCGCGTTGAGCCTGGCGCGAAGCTCGGCCTCCTCGCCATCCTGGGTGAAAGTGATGCAATCGACCGGGCAGATATCAACGCAGGCGTCGCATTCGATGCAGAGTTTCGGGGTGAGCACGGTCTGCACGTCGCAGTTGAGGCAACGCTGCGCTTCTTTGAAGGCAAGCTCGGCATCGAAGCCCAGTTCCACCTCTATCGTGATGTCGCGCAGCGCCTGCCCCTTTTCGATATGCGGCACTTTATAGCGGAGGTCGATGGAGACGGCGTTGTCGTAGCTCCATTCATGGATGCCCATTTTC
>JAJZVE010000444.1 GCA_021845835.1 Pseudomonadota bacterium
GGCCGGCACGTGGCCTATGGAATCGGCGATCTGGATGCGCTGGTGCCGGCCTATGCGGCGACGATCCACAAGGCGCAGGGCTCGGAATATCCTGCCGTGGTGATCCCGGTCCTGACGCAGCACTACGCCATGCTGCAACGGAACCTGCTCTATACCGGCATCACCCGGGGCAAGCGGCTGGTCGTGCTGGTCGGCAGCCGGAAGGCGGTGGCCATCGCGGTGCGCAATGTCTCCGGCCGGCGGCGGTGGTCGAAGCTGCGGGAATGGCTTACGGTGCCACCCTTCCCGGCTTTCGGATGACCCGTCAACCTGGGAAGCAGAAAGATGCGATATGCTTCTGGATGACTATTCTCCTACCGCGGCGACGGGTGGTGTCCCAGTGCTCCTGGTTTGAACTGCTTGCTGACGGGCCTTGAGATCGCGCACCCAGGTATCCAGCGTCTCTACGTCACGCAGCAGGGCTTCCGGTTCCGGCATGGCACGGTTGCGCCCGCGCGATTCATCGTGCGCAGCAACGTAACCGCTGCACTTTCTGAAATTATCAGTCCATGTCTGGCAGTCTTGCTCGATAAGCGCACTGACGCGCACAAGGTCTTTGCCCTTTATGTAGTCACGATGACGCATCACAACGTCTGCAAACGCCACTTCTTCAAGCGCCCTTTCCCAGGCTGTCCGCAGGTCATCATAAAAATGCTTGGCCTCGCGCTTGTAGGTTTCTTCGTCTTGCTGCGTCCGCACCAGCATCAAAGCGCGCGCCTGCTTTTGCAGGGCATCGACCCGAGCAAGGACCTTCATGCCTTCCCAGGGCAGGTCTGAGTTCACCATGCCGACCACAGCCGCTGACCTGCGGATGTGGCGGGCCTCGCAAGGGCAACCGGCATTGTGTGCCGCATCCATGATGTCGTTCAGGAAAATCAGGTCGTGCGTGAAGACGATCACCTGACGAATGGCCGCCTCAGCGACCAGGCGCTCTGCCACCCTGTGCCGCCATTTATGGTCGAGCGACGTTATCGGGTCATCGAACACCAGGGCTGAGCTGTGCGGTGCCGTCGCCAGCTCGGCTAGGAAGGCAGCAATGGCGACGCAGGTCTGCTCGCCCTCGCTGAGGATGTCCGGAAGCTTGGCGTCCGGCTTCGCCAGCAGCCGAATCTGATAGTGCGGCGAGCCGTATTGTCCGCCGGCACGCACCATCTCCGCCCGGATATTCACCCCGACTAGGCCGATGATCTCCGCCGAAAACCTGTCCCGCAGGCGCGGCGTGAGCACCTGGTCGGCGATATCGTTGCCGAGTTTGGTGATCGCGTTCGTGGCCGTGTCGGCAAGGCAGTCGTCGAGAAAACGGATCGCCTTCAGCCGCTCGATCTCAGCCCGGATGGCGGGCATGTGCGTGTTCAATAGCGCTCGGTCGGCAAGTTCCTGCCGCTCGGCTTCAAGCGCCTTGCGTTCGTCGCCGGTCGCTGCCTTCTCAAGATCAGCGGCGTATTTGCGAACGTCAGCCTCCATTGCCGCAAGGGTCTCGGCCGGAAACGGTTCGGCCGGCGGGATAACAGCCGCCTCGACCCCGGCGATGCGCCGCCGCGCCACGTAGCGGCGCAGACGGGCAGACGCGAGCGCGCGGCGGATGGCCTGGCTGAGCACCGGGTCGCGGAGAGCCACTTCCTTCAGGCTCTCGGCGATTGGCCGAAGGCTGATTGCCACCTCGTCCAGCTTGCCGCCCGCCACCGCGAAAGCGGCTTCGGCTTCCTGGGCGTGGCGCTCGGTGTCGTCGCGGATAAAGGACTCAAAGCGGTTCATCCGCCGCACCGCCTCGTCGGAGAGCGGCTGCTGGCAAAGAACGCAGAGCGCGTCTGGCTCGGCTGGCGGAAACGGCGCGGCCGGATAGGCGGTCTCGGTCGAGTAGCGGCGCGCAGCCTCCCAGAGCGTGCGCCATACCTTGCCGCCCACCTCGGGAAGCGAGTCGGTCCCGAAAAGCCCCTGAGCGGCCAGCCGGGCGGCATCCCGCTTGGCCACGGCGTCGCTGTGCAAGGCCAGAAGCCGCGTGAGCACGTCGTCCGCGGTGCTGGCCGCGATCACCGTCAAGGCGGCGGCGAGCCGCTTGATGCGGTCGGCCTTAAGCTTCTGCTCGGCTGCAGCCGTCGCGGGGTTTTTCGACAAGTCCTCGGTGAGCTGCGTGAGCCGGGCCTGCTGCGGCGCCGTCAGCGTGGCCAACTTTTCGAGCGTCGGGATGCTGGTCTTGTGCGTCAGCGCCGCGACCGCCTTCCCTGCTGCCGTCGTGGCTTTCCAGGGCGGGGCCGCGAAGATGGCATTGCGCGCGCCCTCCTGCTGTTTCTTCTCCGCGTCGAGCAGGGTCTTCAGCTGCTTGCACGCTGCGCCGAGTTCATCGGGCACGTCGAGGCCAAAGGGCCGGAACGCGACCGGGTTCTTGTCCTTCAGATGAACGGCTGCGCAGTCGGCATCAAACACGCTGACGGCGGACAGCACCGGATGGGGTTGCGGGGCGGGCTTGCCCGTGTCTTGCCACGCCTCCGGCTCCCGGGCGGTGCCGCCGATGCTGTAGCAAAGGGTCGCCGATGCCTTGGCGGCAGCGGAGCCGGCATAGACGTTCGGCAGGATCACTTCCGAATGTCGGGCGCGGCAGGCGCGCTTCAGCAGGCGGGCATAGCCGGACTTACCCGCGCCGTTGTCGCCATAGACAACGGTGATGCCCTTGGCCGCGAACGACAAGGTTTGATCCGGCGCGAGCTGGTTGACGGCCAGCACATCCTTGATCGTGAGCAACGCCACCGATGCGCCCGCGCCGGGGTTAGCCGGCAGATGGCTAGCCTCAAGCGGTTCCGGCTCGGGCTCGCCCTCCGGCGGCCTCTCCGTCCGGCCGCGCTTGCACAAGGTTGTCAGCTCCGCGAAGTCGGCTTCGGCGAGCTTGCGCCCCTGCACGATCCTGCGCAGCGCGTCGCGCTGCCACGCTGGACGGTCCCGCGACCATTCCAGGATGATCTCAAGAGCGGTTTTCGGCTGGGTCGCAACATCTGGCATGGCACGGGCCTCCCTGAATCAAGCGGCTTTCACGGTGGGAGCCGGGTCGACTTCCGGCAGAGGCTCGGTCATATCCTTCGCGCCGATCTCGAGCGCGCGGTCGAGCAGCATGTTGTAGGTCGCCTCGACCAGGCCCGGCGTCCGCTTCTCGTGGTGCTCACGGATAACGAGATGAGGATTCCAGATGATGACGTGGCTGATGGCTCCGGACTTGCCCGGCTTGATGTCGATGAAGCCGAGTTCGTGCAGCAGCTTCATGCGCGCGGACCAGGTGTATTCGGCGCGCTGCCCGCTGAACCCGGCGGCGTGCGCCATCTCCTGGGACTTGCTGATGTTGACGAAAGAATTGTCCCAAGTGGCGCACCACAGGCTGAGGTAGGTCGAGGACAGCGGCTTGCCCTTGCTCATCTCGTCCATGATCTGAAGGACGAGCGGCATTGTCTTCGGGATCGTGGTGAACCCGTCATGGACCTTGCGGCGCCAGAGGCGCGGCTCCGCCTTCGGCCACAGGGCTTCCCGCTGATCGAGCTGTTTCTGGGTGATAGCCTTAACCGTGCGCGTCGCGATCATGGTTGGTTCCTTGCGATGGGGCGGGCCGGAGTTGGACCTCCGGCCCTGGGTTTTGGTTGGCCGCGCCGGGGTGGACGCCGGAGCAGATGGGATGGCGGGAGTGGAAGCCGCCAGTTTGCTGTCATTGCCGGACCGGGGTTGGAGGCCGGAGGCGTCGTGACGAACGCATAATCTCCTATATTCTATTGTATATCAATGAGTTGGGTATTTACTTATTCGCCGCCGGTCGCCATATACTGCGACTCGTGCCTGCGAAGATGTAGGAAATCGGTCATCCTACACAATCGACATGCGCAGCCCGAATCAGGGCTGTGCCGGATTACATAATAAACTCAATAGCTTACGTGGTCGCGCGCAGTGCTGGCCTGTGATGATGTGCTGGGCTGTGCTGGCGCGTGCTCTGTGTGCTCGCGGGGAAGGTCCGGAAGGGGGTAACCCCAACCGGCGCTGGCCGGCCCGTTGAGCCTCGGTTCCCCGGCCGATGGAACGCTCCATCGCGCGGCCTGCGGCTCGGGCGCAATCACATCCAAGAGCGAGAGGTTGGTCGGGTTGGCCGTGACGGGTTGAGGACCGCGAGAGAGGCTCGCGGCGCCCGTCGCGGAGATCCGCGATGTCACGTTCATCCGCTCGCGCTCGTGCCGGTCAGGACCGGGCGAGCCTCTATTCGGAAATCACCGACAAGATCATCGCAGAGTTGGAGGTGGGACGCCTGCCCTGGGTCCAGCCCTGGGGTGCCTCAGGCGCCGTGGCGGCGGTCGGCCTGCCGACGAACGCCGCCACCGGCCGGCGCTATTCGGGGATCAACGTGCTGATCCTCTGGGGCGCGGTGATCGAGCGCGGCTATTCTGGCCAGGCCTGGCTCACCTTCCGCCAGGCGCTCGGGCTCGGCGGCAATGTCCGCAAGGGCGAGCGCGGCACCACGGTGGTCTATGCCGACCGCTTCATCCCCGAGGCCGAGCGCGAGCGCGCCGACCGCGACGGCGACGAGCCGAGCGCCATCCCGTTCCTCAAGCGCTTCACCGTGTTCAACACCGATCAGTGCGAAGGCCTGCCCGACACGGTCGCATCCACGGCACCGCCGGTTCCCGACGGCCTCATCCTGCCGCAGGCCGAGGCGCTGATCCGGGCCAGTGGCGCCGACATCAGGATCGGCGGTGACCGCGCGTTCTATTCGGTCGTCGGCGACTTCATCCAGGTGCCGCCGCCGCAAGCCTATTTCGAGCCGGTGAACTGGCATCGCACGGCTCTGCATGAGCTCGGCCATAAT
>JAJZVE010000445.1 GCA_021845835.1 Pseudomonadota bacterium
CCGGAGCCGGCCGCCGCCGAATCTGCCCCGCCGCAAGCCGCGACCAGTCCGCCATCATCGCACCCGCGCCGGCGGGCACCCAGGGGAACACGCCGGGCGCTGCCGTCCCACGGCCCGCCATCCCCGGCCACGGCCGGGAACGCCGGGGCCTGACCCTCCCGGTCTCACGGAAACGGACACTCCGCCGCCAGCAGTGCCACGGCGACCGCCGGCGCGCACTGGTCGGCCACGTCCGGCGCCAGCCCTTTCAGCGGCGCCAGCGTCGCGAAGTCGCGCCACGGCCGGCCGAGGCGGTCCGCCAGTCGCCGCGTCACGTGCCGTCCGCACCCGGCGCCGATCACCGGCGCTTCGGGCGGCAGCGCCATGCGCGAAAGCACCAGCATCGCCGCGTCGGCGATCCGGCGCAGTTGCGCCTCGGCCAGGAACGCCGCGAGGTCGCGCCACGCCGCCGTCGGCGCGTCCGCCGCGTCGCATCCCACCATGCGGGCAAGCCGGGCGCGCGACGCGGCCTCGGTCTTGTCCCGCCCGTCCGCGGCCGGCATCTGGTCCGCCGCCTCCGGCAATTCGCCGAGCAGGCGGTACAGGTCCGCGCTGGTGGCGAAATACTCGCCGGCCAGCGGCGTCCAGGCGCCGGCGAACGGCACGCGGTCGGCCAGCGCGAACACGAAGCTGCGCACAAGGCCGGTATAGACCAGCTCGCCGCGTGCCATGCGCGCGGCATCGGTGAAGCCGGCGGGGCAGGGGGCGCCGCCGGCGAACGGCACGAGGTCGGTGGTGGTCGATCCCATGTCCGCCAGCAGCCCCGCCGGCACCGCGCGCGCCGCCAGCGTCGCGGTCGCCAGCCAGTTGGCCGAGGCCACGTCGGCGGCATGCGCCGGTGCGTCGCGGGCGGGGAGGAACCCGGCGCGCCCGGCCCAGATCAGCGGCGCGGTGGCGACGCCGGTCGCCTCGGCCAGCACGCGCGCGATATGCGCCACCCCCTCGGCGCGGCTGGCGAACACGTCGGCCAGTTCGCCGGTCATGGTGGCGGCGTGGCGCGCCGCCGGGCCGAGCCGCTCCAGCGCGGTTCCGATCGCGGCCGGCAGCAGGTCAAGTCCGTGCCAGAGCGGGCAGGGCAGTTGCAGCGCGGCGACGGCCCGCCCGGCCTCGATGCGCGCCGCCTTCAGATGCGCCCCGCCCACGTCCCAGCCGATCACCGCTTCCGCCATCGCCCGCTCCACTTGACGCCGCCGCCACGGCCCGAAGGATAGCCCGCATGGACGTCATTCCCGTCATCGACCTGAAAGCCGGGCAGGTGGTGCATGCGCGCGGCGGGCAGCGCGATGCCTATCGCCCGATCGCAACCCCGCTCAGCCCCACCAGCGCCCCGGCGGATGTGCTGGCCGGGCTGCTGCGCCTGCATCCGTTCCGCCGCCTGTATGTCGCCGACCTCGACGCGATCGAGGGCCGCGGCAGCCATGCCGCGCTGCTCGCCGGCCTCGCCGCCGCGCATCCGGGTCTGGAAATCTGGCTCGATGCCGGGCTGCGCGACGCGGCGACGGTCGCGGCGATGCTGGCGGCCGGCCTGACTCCGGTGCTCGGCTCGGAGAGCCAGGACGACACGGCGCTGCTGCATCGTTTCCGCGACGATCCGCGCGTGGTGCTGTCGCTCGATTTTCGCGGCGCATCGTTCCAGGGACCGGCGGCGATCCTCGCCGATGCGGCGCTGTGGCCGCGGCGCGTGATCGCGATGACGCTGGCCTCCGTGGGGGCGGCGGCGGGACCGGACGTGGCGCGCGTGGCGGAACTGCGGGAACGTGTCCCGGATCGCGCGGTCTATGCCGCGGGCGGCGTGCGCAATGCGGAGGATCTGCGTGCCCTCGCGACAATCGGCGCCGCCGGGGCGCTGGTTGCCAGCGCGCTGCACGCCGGCACGCTGGGCGGCGCGGAGCTTGCGGCGGCGAGCAAGTAGCCCGCCGCCGCAGGAAAAAGTCCCGCGCTCAGGCCGCGAACGGGTGCTTCGCCGAATCGCGCTGGCGCACCACATCGGCCGCCCTCGGCTCGCCGCGCACCGCGCGCGCGATCGATTCCTTGGTGGCGCGGTAGTTGTATTCCTGGATCTTCTTGTCGTCGGCGGCGTCCCAGTGGATGAACACGCCGACGCAGATGAACAGGTCGTCGGCCTCGTCGGCCGGGATCACGCCCTCGGCGACGCTGTCGGCGACCGCCTTGGCCACCCCGTGCTGCGCCGGGCCGAACATCTGCACGGCCTGCTTGGCGCCCTTGATGGTGACCTTGTTGAACATCACCGTGTTCGGCTTCGCCGGCAGGTTCGGCGCGACCACCGCGAGCAGCGTGGTGAAGCCGTCCTTGTTGTTGGTCAGCGCGTGGCAGAACGCCGACTCGGCCGCGCTGCCGCGCGGACCCATGATGAGGTCGATATGCGCCACCTCGTTGCCGTCGCCGACCAGCGACTCACCGACGCAGACCTTGTTGATCGTGGCCATCCTTCATCCTCCCAATGCTGTGCGGGCCGAAGCTGAGCGGGACTCTGCCGCGACACGTCGATCACGGCCGCGCGACCGTGCGTGTTGCGCGCAGGACTCAACCATCCATGCCGTCCGGCCGCAAGGTGCCGCGCAGCATGTGCGCGAAAATACTCGCGACCGTGAGATCGGCGCTGGTGCCGGGATTGATCCCGCGTCGCTTCAGATCCGCGTCCCAGTTCAGCAATTCCGGCAGCAGCGATGTCGGATCATCCGCGTCCGCCAGCCGCCCGCGCCACGGCGCCGCCGCCTCCTGCACGCCGGCCGCGCGGGCGGGGCCGAATTTGCGCTGCACATGACTGTCCGGCATCCGCGCGAGAAATTCCAGATACACGGCAACCGCCGCCCAGGGCGCCGCCCAGCCGCGCGCCAGCGCCGCCGCACAGGTGGCGGCGCCGATCGTGAACACCTCGGCAAACCCGTTGGCATATTGCCGCGCGATGCTGTCGCGCTCCGCCGCCTCCTGCATCGCCTCCGGCAGTGTCACCGTCGCCGGCCGCCGCACGTCGTGTCGCGGCGCGTCGCCCAGCCCGCCGGGCGCGGCAAGCGCGATGGCGCGAAACACCGCGTCGGCGTCGGCAAGATCGGACGCCGCCAGCACCGCGCGCAGCGATGCCCGCAGCGCGCCGTCGCGCGCCGCCGCCATCGCCAGCGGCGCGCACAGCAGCAGGATGCCGAGATTGGTGTTCTGCCCGACCGCCGCGCGCGTCGCCGTCACCGCCTGCAGGATGCGCGCGCCGAGGCCGGCGCCGGGGCGGCACAGCGGCGCGGCGGCCACTTCCGCGCTGCGCCGGAAATCCGCCTCCGTCATGCCGTGGCCGGGCGCATGCACATGCACGTTGCCCGGCTTCGGCGCCGCCAGTTCGACCGCGCAGGCCGCGCGGAACGCGGCCTCGATGTCCGCCGCCTGCATCATGCGGCGTGTCGGCCGCAGGAGGCGAGCACGGCACCGGCAAGGCGCAGCGCCACGTTGACATCGGTGACTCGTTGCAGCCCGCGCCAGGCCGGCATGGAATTCACTTCCAGCACGAACAGTTGACCCGCCGGATCGCGGATCAGATCGACGCCGGCATAGGCGGCGCCGACGGCGGCGGCGGCGCGCAGCGCGATCGCCGCCATCTCGCGGTCCGGCAGCAACGGTTCCGGCACGCCGCCCTGCTTGACGTTGGTGATCCAGGATGCGCCGCGCCGCGTCATCGCCGCCAGGATCTCGCCGTTGCAGACGAACACGCGATGATCGCGGAACTCGTCGCCGGCGGGCGGCACGTAGCGTTGCAGGTGATAGACCCCGGCCACCGCCTCCGGCGCCGGCAATGCGTCCGGCGCGGCGATCCGCCGCAGTCCCTGGCCCTGCGCGCCGAACAGCGGCTTCAGCACCCATTCGCCGCCCGCCTCGACCACCGCGCGGGCGCGCGCCGCGCCCTCCACCGTCCAGGTCTGCGGCGTCGGCACGCCGGCCTGCGCCAGCAGGAAACAGGTCATCGACTTGTCCACGCAGCGTTCGATGGCGCGCGCCTCGTTCCACACCGGCACGCCGAGCGCGGTCAGCGCGTGCAGCACGCCGAGCCGCCGCGTCACCTCCTCGAAACTGCCGCCGGCGACGCTGCGCACCAGCACCGCATCCGGCAGCGCGTCGGCGAAGCCCGGCAGGTCGAGCCCGTGCGGGCGCCCCGTCGCGAATCCGCACCCCTCCAGCCGCAGCCGCACGATCTCGACCCCGAGTGTCGCGAACGCGGTGCCGAGCGCGCGGGCGTGCCAGTCGTTGCCGTCGGTGGCGAGGGCGATGCGCGTCACGCGAAGGACGCATCCAACAGCGCCGGCGCAAGCCGGCCGGCGTGGAAGGTCTCGCCGCTCTCCAGCGCCGTCACCAGCGCCTCGGCCGGCGAGAACAGGCTCTTGTCGATCGCGTAGAAATCGCCGCGCGCGGCGCGGAAGATCTCCGCGAACGGGCGGCCGTAGTCGCGCGAGGCGGTGGCGGGCAGGGCGTCGGCCAGCGCGCGGGCGTCGGCGGCGGGGCCGGTGACGTAAAGATGCACGCGCCCGCCGAAGATGATCGCGTCGTTGGTGCGCCCCATCGCGGTGACGAAATCCGGATGCGGCGGCGGCAGCGGCGCCGCGCCCATGCCGTCGGCGACGCGGTCCAGCGGGAAGCCCAACTCGTGCAGCTTGTGCAGCGCGACCTCCAGCACCCGCGCCACCACCTGCACGCCGCCGGCGAGGCTCTGCGTCGGCGCGAACAGCACGGTCAGCGCGTCGGAGGCAACGCCGCAGGCGGCGGCGATGTCGGCGAGCAGCGGCGGCGGCGGCGGGCGGCCGCTCTCCACCACCAGCACGGCGGCATC
>JAJZVE010000446.1 GCA_021845835.1 Pseudomonadota bacterium
GACCGCATGGCCCTTCCAGCGCGGCGCCTTCAGCCAGGAATATTTCGCGCCCTCGTCGATCTCCTCGATATTGGTGCGGCTGCCCTTGGTGTCGGGGCCGAGCGCGAAATGCGGCTCGGTCACGCCATCCCACGGGTGCAGGCCCTTCGCCTCGTCGGGATAGCGGTACCAGGAATGCTGCACGAATTCCTGCACCTGCGACGGGTCGCGCAGGTCGATGTCGTGCACCTCCTGAAGCTTGCCGTCGAGGATGACGCCATGCGGCAGGCGCAGGCTGCGGGGCGAATAGTCGTTGGCGTTTTCCGGGATGTCGCCATAGGCCATCACGTTGCGGCCCGACAGCCCGCCGCCGTAGGTCCAATCCTTGTAGAAGCCGGCGATCGCCTTCAGGTCCGGCAGGTAGACCTGCTCGACGAAGGTGATGGTGCGGTCGATGATGCCGGAGACGTCGTTCAGGCGCTCCATGTTGATCGCGCCGACCGCGCCGGTGCCATCGACGTTGATGGCGCACGGCACGCCGCCGACCAGCCAGTTCGGGTGCGGGTTCTTGCCGCCGTAGATGGTGTGGATCTTGACGATCTCGCGCTGGAAATCCAGCGCTTCCAGATAATGCGCGACCGCCATCAGGTTGGCCTCGGCCGGCAGCTTGTAGGCGGGATGGCCCCAATAGCCGTTCTTGAACGGGCCGAGCTGTCCCGATTCGACGAACTTCTTCAGCCGCGTCTGGATATCCTTGAAATACCCCGGCGAGGACAGCGGCCAGGGCGAGATGCTCTGCGCGAGCGTGGACGTGGCGCGCGGATCGGCCGACAGCGCCGAAACCACGTCCACCCAGTCCAGCGCGTGCAGGTGGTAGAAATGCACCAGGTGATCCTGCGAATACAGGCAAAGCTGCATGATGTTGCGGATCAGGTTGGCGTTCTCCGGCACCTTGATGCCGAGCGCGTCCTCCACCGCGCGGACCGAGGTGAGCGCGTGCGTGCCCGTGCAGACGCCGCAGATGCGCTGCGTGAAGGCCCAGGCGTCGCGCGGATCGCGGCCTTTCAGGATCACCTCGATGCCGCGCCACATGGTGCCGGTGGAGACCGCGTTGCGGATGACGTTGCCGGCATCGACGTTCACTTCCAGCCGCAGATGCCCCTCGATGCGCGTCACCGGATCGACGACGAGGCGGCGCCCGCCACGGTCGAGGCTGAACCCGTTGGGCGTGACCATGCTTGTCATTGCGTCGATGTCCCCCCTCAGCGCGCCGTCGTGTCGTGATCCGCGTCGTGCGGCCGGGAACCGCCGATGCGCTTGACGGTGGTGGCGACGGCATGCGCGCCGACCGCCGCGCCGACCACGCCGGCGGCCACCGCGCCGATGCGGTTGGCGTTCGCCTCCACGCCGAATTCATGGATGTTGCTGAGCCGGTTGTAGAACGGCCCCTTGTCCCAGAACCCGTCCTCGGCGCAGCCGATGCAGCCGTGGCCGGACTGGATCGGGAACGACACCCCGCCGTTCCAGCGCACGGTGGAACAGGCGTTGTAGGTGGTCGGCCCGCGGCAGCCCATCTTGTAGAGGCAGTAGCCGCGGCGGGCGGCATCGTCGTCCCACGCCTCGACGAACTGGCCGGCGTCGAAATGCGGGCGGCGGTAGCATTTGTCGTGGATGCGCTGCGAATAGAACATCTTCGGCCGCCGCTGCCGGTCGAGTTCCGGCAGCTCGCCGAAGGTGGTGATGTAGGTGACGACGCCGGTCATCACCTCCGCGATCGGCGGGCAGCCCGGCACCTTGATGATCGGCTTGTCCTTGATCACGCCGTCGATCGGCGTCGCCTTTGTCGGGTTCGGCCGCGCCGCCTGCACGCAGCCCCAGGACGCGCAGGACCCCCAGGCGATGATCGCCGAGCAGTCCTGCGCCATCCATTTCAGCCGCTCCACGAACGGCTTGCCGCCGTCGATGCAGAACATCCCGTCCTCGTGCAGCGGCGGGTTGCCCTCGCAGGCCAGAATGTAGCGGCCCTTGTACTTCTCCTTCGTCTCGGCCAGGATCGCTTCCGCCTGATGGCCGGCCGCCGCCATGATCGTGTCGTCGTAGTCGAGCGAGATCATCGACAGCACGATGTCCTTCACCAGCGGGTGCGCGGAGCGGATGAAGCTTTCCGAGCAGCAGGTGCATTCCAGCCCGTGCATCCAGATCACCGGCACGCGCGGCCGGTTCTCCAGCGCATGCGCGACCTTGCTCGCGCCGGTCAGGCCGAGGCCCATGCTGGTCGCGGTCAGGCTGCAGAACTTGACGAAGCTGCGACGGGTGATGCCCTGGCGGCGGATCACGTCGTAGAAGGTTTCTGTGGCGGCGCTCATCTCGGCTCCCTGGACGTTTCCGATCCTCCGCGGCGCGCTCGCGGCCGCGCGGGACAGGAACACCGCAAATCCCGTGCCAGAATGGTCCGCGCGGCGACCGGACCGCCGAGGCGTTCCGGTTCCTGGCAAATCCGGCGCCGCCGCTTGCCGGACGGACCGGGTTGTTGCGACGCATCATGCAAAGCCGGCTTTCAGTGCTGGAAAGCGCGTTTCCAGGGATCAGTGCGCGGTACAGACCATGCAGGGGTCGTAGGAGCGCACGACATGCTGGATCGCCGGCGCCTGTCCGCCCAGGGCGCCGACCTCGGTGCCGGCCAGCGCCGCTTCCAGCGGCCCCGGCACGCCCGCTGCGTCGCGCGGCGAGAAGTTCCACGTCGTCGGGGCGATGATCTGGTAGCGGCGGATCCGCCCGTCCGCGCAGTCCAGCCAATGCCCCAGGCTGCCGCGCGCCGCCTCCACCAGCCCGACGCCGATGCCCTGGTCGAAGCCGGCCGATCCGCCGGCAAGGAAGGGCTCCCCCGGCCGCAACGCCTGCGCCCATACGCGCATGGCCGGCAGCAGTCGCGCCGTCTCGATCAGGCGGGCGATGACGCGCGTGCGGACCGTGGCGCCCTCGCGCGCCAGCAGGTCGCGGACCAGGGGCTGGCCGTCCACCGCCTGCCGCGCCAGCGCGCCCACCTCCGCCGGGTGGCCGGCGATGCGCGGCGCCTTGCACCAGCTATACGCGCCGGGCTTGTCGGCATCCGGCACCGTCTCGGCCAGCAGCGGCAGCGGCGCGGTGTCCTGCATCCAGGCGTGGCGCACGTCCTCGGTGATGGCGCCGGGATCGAGGGCGGTCGTCGTCAGCGTCGCCGGATCGAGGCGCCCGGCGGCGAACAGCGGACCATCGGGAGCGTGATAGGCGCCGAAACTCATCAGTCCGGCCTGCCCCCGCCCCAAACGCGCGAGATCGAGGTCGTCGGCGATCCGCAGGAAGGCGGGGAAATCCCCCTCCCGCCCCTCCCGCCAGGCATCGAGGCCGGCGGCGTCGCGCAGCGCCAGCACCGAATCCAGCCGGTCGCCGAACACCACGCGCTCCAGGAAGGCTTGGGCATCGGCGATGATCGCGAGCAGCCGGATGCGCTCCCCGAGGTCGATGGCCCGGGTGGTGCCGCCCGGCTGGAACGCCAGGCTGTGCGGCCATTTGCCGGCCAGCAGCCCCATGATCTCCAGCAGCCGCGCCCGCGCCGGCAGCATCTCCGCCGCCGCGCTGCCCGTCACCGCCGCGAAGCGGACGGCGGCGCGCGCGGCCCAGGGCCGGGCGGCATAGGCGCTGCGGGCGAAATCCGGCATGAAGAACAGGTAGAAATGCGTCAGGTGGTCGGCGACGTTCTCCGCCGCATGGGCGAGATTGGCGGCCAGCACGCCGTTCCTGGCCGGTTCGATGCCGGCGGCGGCGCGCAGGGCGGCGGCGGCGGCCATCGATTGCGACACCGAGCAGATGCCGCAGATGCGCGGCGCGATCGCCAGCGCATCCAGCGGCGGCCGGTCCGCCAGGATCTGCTCGAAGCCGCGATACAGCGGCGCCGTCACCTCCGCCGCGACGACGACGCCATCCGCGATGTCGAGCCGGACTTCAAGATCGCCTTCCACCCGGTTGAAGGGACCGATGGTGATGCGGCGGGTCAGCGGGACTCTCTCCGGCGGTCGGTCGGCGGCACCACGATATGGTCGGCCGCCGCATTCATCCGCACGCGGCGCGGGGTGGCGGATTTCGACAGGGCGGCGAGCGCCACGAACCATGCCTTGGGCATGTCGAGCGGCAGCCCGACCGGGATGCCCGCGACTTTCGGCGTTTCCAGGAAATTCCGGGCGCCCTCGAAGCCCGGCATGGTGCAGCCGATGCAGGGAAACCCGCCGCGGGTGCAGGACCCGCCGCCGTTCCAGCCCCGCTGGTTGCAATCCCCGACCGCCTGCGTCGCCTTGCAGCCGAGATGTTCCATCAGGCAGCCGCGTCCGGCCAGGGTTTCGGCGCTGGCCTTGAACTCGTAGAACTCGTTGCGCGAGCAGCCGTGATGCGCCAGGTGGTCGGCATAGAATTTCGGCCGCCCGAAGCCGTCCAGCCCGGACGCGGTCAGTTCCCCGAGCGCAAGCGCGGCGAGGGTTTCCAGGATCCAGCCCGGATGCGGCGCGCAGCCCGCGACATTGACCACCGGCAACCCGTATCGGCCCCGGAAACCGCTGCCGAGCACGCCGCCGGCATCGCGGCCGGCATATTGCAGGCCGCTGGCATCGGTCGGGTTGCTGCCGCCCGCCGGCACGCCGCCAAAGGCGGCGCAACTGCCGACCGCGACGACATGGCCGGCGCGCGGGGCCAACGTGGCGACCCAGTCGAGCATCGACCGCCCGGTGCCGCCCAGCATGTTGAACCGCCCGCTGCCGCCGGGGCCGCGCAGGACCGCGCCCTCCACCACCAGCGCATCCAGGTTCAGCCGCCCCCCGGCGACGTCATCGAGGATT
>JAJZVE010000447.1 GCA_021845835.1 Pseudomonadota bacterium
GACGCCCTCGCCTTCAGGCTCGGTGTCGCCCCCGCGCCGGGCACGACCGCCGGGACCGAGGCCGGGACGGGGGCCGGGGCCGCGACGGCGGCGGCGGCCGCCGCCGGGGCCGCCGCCGGCGCCGCGGCCGGCACGCTCGCTCACCCCGCGGCGCCCGATGGCGCCAGCGTGCCGGACGCCGGCGCACAGTTGCCGACCCCGCCGCGTCCGGTGCCGCTGGTGCCGGCCGCCAAGCGGACGCCGGAACTGCTGCTGCAGGAAGGCAACGCGGCGCTCGCCCATCACGACTACGCCGCGGCCGAGGCGGCGGCGAAGGACGTGCTGGCCAACGGCAAGGGGCCGCGCGCCACCGATGCGCAATTCCTGCTGGCGCAGGCGCTGGCCGGCCGCAAGGACTACTCCGCCGCCGCGGTCGCCTATGATGACACCTACAACCGCAGCCACACCGGGGCGCACGCGCCGGACAGCCTGCTCGGGCTGGCCAGCGCGCTGACCGCGATCAACGAGAAGCGCGCGGCGTGCGCGACGCTCGACAAGCTGCGCGCCGAGTTCCCCACCCCCCGCGCCGACCTCAAGGAGCCGATCGCGCAGGCGCGCCGCTCCGCAGGCTGCCGCTGAACCGCGGACCGCTGGACGCCGCCGCCTTCGCGGCCCTGTTGAACCCGCTCGGCCCGTTCGAGCCGCGGCCGCGGCTTGCCGTGGCCGTCTCGGGCGGCGCGGACAGCTCGGCGCTGACGCTGCTGGCGGACGCCTGGGCGCGGGCGCGCGGGGGTGACGTGCTGGCGCTGATCGTGGACCACGGGCTGCGCCCGGAGTCGGGCGCCGAGGCGGCGTTGACGCTGGCCCGGCTCGGCGGGCGCGGGATCGCCGGGCGGGTGCTGGCGCTGGCCGGCCTGCGGCGCGGCCCGGCGTTGGCGGCGCGGGCGCGGGCGGCCGCCGCCGCGGCGCTGGAGACGGCCTGTGCCGCTGCTGGGTTTGTGCATCTTCTTCTCGGCCACCATGCCGGCGACCAGGCCGAGACGCTGGCGATGCGGGCGCTTGCCGGCAGCGGCCCGGCCGGACGGGCGGCGATGCCGGCGCTCGTTGAGACCGCGCGGGTGCGGCTGCTGCGTCCGCTGCTCGCGGTGCCGCCGGTGCGGCTGCGGGCGACGCTGCGGGCGGCCGGTCTCGGCTGGGTGGAGGATCCGGCCAATGCCGATCCGGCAACGCTGCGCGCCCGCCTGCGCGCCGCCCGCGCCGACCCGGACGGCACCGGCGCGGCGACACATGCCGCCGTCATCGCCGCCGCCGCGGCCGGGGCGGCGGGCGGCTGGGCCGAGCGCGACACCGCGGCGGTGCTGGCGCGGCGCGCACGGCTGCATCCCGAAGGCTATGCGCTGCTCACGCCCGGGTCGCTGCCGGCGGCGGCGCTGGCGGCGCTGCTGCGCGGCGCGGGCGGCGCCGACTGGGCGCCGGCGCCGGCGCAGGTGGCCGCGCTGGCAGGCGCGCCGCGGGCGGCGACGCTGGGCGGCGTGCGGCTGCTGCCGGCCGGGCGGCTGTGCCCCGGCGGCTGGCTGCTGGTGCGCGAGGCGGCAGCGGTGGCGCCTGCGGTTCCGGCTGAGGCCGGGGCGCGCTGGGACGGGCGGTTCCGCCTGGCCGCCGACGCCGTGTTGCCACCGGGTGCGGAAATCGGCGCGCTCGGGGCAGCGGCGGCGCGGCTGCGGCAGGCGTCGGACCTGCCGGCCGCGGTGCTGCGCCCGCTGCCGGCGCTGTGGCGGGACGGAACGCTGGTCGCGGTGCCCATTCTAGGCTATCCTGACCCGTCATGGCGCCAGACCTGCCGCATGGACTTCGCCCCGCGTTCGCCGGTGTCCGGTGCGCCTTTCGCCCCGCCCGCGGTCGAGGCGCCGGCGCTGCGATGAAACCGCGGGGATGCACGGACGGCGCGGGCACCCTATGTTGATGCTGTCGCGGCCGCCTCCGGTCGCATTGCTCGTGTCGGCGCGATCGGCTGCACGAAAGGACATAACGGCCGGGTTCGGCCAGGGAACATGATGAGCAATTTCGGCCGCAACCTCGCCCTCTGGGTGATCATCGCACTGCTGCTTGTGGTGCTGTTCAACCTGTTCCAGCCGGGCGCGGGCCGCAACGCGGACACGCAGATCGCCTATTCCGATTTCATCGGCGAGGTCAATGCCGGCCGCGTGCGCGAAGTCGCGATCCAGGGCCGCACCGTCACCGGGCACCTGTCCGACAACCGCACCTTCCAGACCTACATGCCGGAGGATGCGACGCTCGGGCAGCGGCTGATCGACAAGGGCGTGCGCGTCATCGCCAAGCCGGAAGAGAGCGACGTGCCGCCGCTGCTGCACATCCTGCTCAACTGGTTCCCGATGCTGCTGCTGATCGGCGTGTGGGTGTTCTTCATGCGCCAGATGCAGGCCGGCGGCGGCCGGGCGATGGGCTTCGGCAAGTCGCGCGCGCGCATGCTGACCGAAAAGCAGGGCCGCGTGACCTTCGACGACGTGGCCGGCATCGACGAGGCCAAGAGCGAGCTGCAGGAAATCGTCGAATTCCTGAAAGACCCGCAGAAGTTCCAGCGCCTCGGCGGCAAGATCCCGAAGGGCGTGCTGCTGGTCGGCCCGCCCGGCACCGGCAAGACGCTGCTCGCCCGCGCCATCGCCGGCGAGGCGAACGTGCCGTTCTTCACCATTTCCGGCTCCGATTTCGTCGAGATGTTCGTCGGTGTCGGCGCCAGCCGCGTGCGCGACATGTTCGAGCAGGGCAAGAAGAATGCCCCCTGCATCATCTTCATCGACGAGATCGACGCGGTCGGCCGCCATCGCGGCGCCGGCCTGGGCGGCGGCAACGACGAGCGCGAGCAGACGCTGAACCAGATGCTCGTCGAGATGGACGGGTTCGAGAGCAACGAAGGCGTGATCCTGATCGCCGCCACCAACCGTCCGGACGTGCTGGACCCCGCCCTGTTGCGCCCCGGCCGGTTCGACCGGCAGGTGGTGGTGCCGAACCCGGACGTGAACGGGCGCGAGAAGATTCTGCGCGTGCATATGCGCAAAGTGCCGCTGGCGTCCGACGTCGATCCCAAGACCATCGCGCGCGGCACGCCCGGCTTCTCCGGCGCCGACCTCGCCAACCTGGTGAACGAGGCGGCGCTGCTGGCGGCGCGCATCGGCAAGCGCGTCGTCGCGATGGCGGAGTTCGAGAATGCCAAGGACAAGGTGATGATGGGCGCCGAGCGCCGGTCCCTGGTGATGAGCGAGGCGGAGAAGCGCATGACCGCCTATCACGAAGGCGGCCACGCGCTGTGCTCCATACACGAACCGGAATGCGACCCGGTCCACAAGGCGACGATCATCCCGCGCGGTCGCGCGCTGGGACTGGTGATGAGCCTGCCGGAGGGCGACCGCTATTCCAAGAGCAAGTCCAAGCTGCATGCCGAGCTGACCATGGCGATGGGCGGGCGCGCCGCCGAGGAGATCATCTTCGGCAGCGACAAGGTCTCCACCGGCGCCGGCGGCGACATCAAGATGGCGACCGAGCAGGCGCGGCGCATGGTCACCGAATGGGGCATGAGCGACAAGCTCGGCATGATCGCCTACGGCGACAACAGCCAGGAAGTGTTCCTCGGCCATTCGGTGACGCAGAACAAGAACGTCTCCGAGGCGACGGCGCGCGAGATCGACGCCGAGATCAAGGACATCATCGACGCCGCCTACGCCCGCGCCAAACGCATCCTGACCGAGAACCTGGAGGAACTGCACCGCCTTGCGCGCGGGCTGCTGGAATACGAGACGCTGAGCGGCGACGAGATCCGCACCGTGCTGCGCGGCGAGCCGGTGATCCGCAAGGTGGTGGACGAACCGGCGCCGGAAAGCCGCCGTGCCTCGGTGCCGGCCGCCGGCCGCCCGCTGCCGCCGGCGCCGGGCGGCCTCGGCGCGGCGCCGCAGCCGGGCTAGGCATGATCGAACCGCTGGGGCTGTTGCACGGTCGTGCCGCGGCCGAGGCGGTGGCCGCGGGCTGCGCGGCGTGGCTTGCCGGTGGCCCGGCGGCGTTCACCCTGGCGCGGCTGCCGCAGCACGGCCGGATCATGCCGCTGCGCGACCTGCCGGCGGCGCACGGTCCGGCGCTGGCCCGCCTGAGCGCCGCGCCGCCGCCCTGGGCCGGTCTGCCGGCCGGGCGACCGGCGGTGATGGGGATCATCAACGTCACCCCCGACAGTTTCAGCGACGGCGGAGTGCATGGCGGGGCCGCGGGCGCCATCGCCGCCGGCCGCGCGATGGCGGCGGCCGGGGCCGACGTGATCGACGTGGGCGGCGAGAGCACGCGGCCCGGCGCACCGGCCGTGCCGCCGGCGGAGGAACGGGCGCGCGTGCTGCCGGTGATCGGTGCGCTGGCGGCGGACGGCATCGTCGTCTCCGCCGATACCCGCAACGCCGGGACGATGGCGGCGGCGCTGGATGCCGGGGCGCGGATCATCAATGACGTGTCGGCGCTGGCGCATGATCCCGCGGCGCTGAAGCTGGTCGCGGCGCGCGGCTGCCCGGTGGTGCTGATGCACATGCGTGGCGCGCCGGCAACCATGCAGCAATGCGCCGATTATGCCGATGCGCCGTGGGACGTGACGCGGGAACTGGCGGCGCGGCTGGACGCGGCGGAGCGGGCGGGCATCGCGCGGGGGGCCATCGCGCTCGATCCCGGCATCGGCTTCGCCAAGCGGACGGCGCACAACGTGGCGCTGCTGGCGCGCCTGCCGGTGCTGCTCAATCTTGGCTGCAGGCTGCTGGTCGGCGTATCGCGCAAGGGCTTCATCGAGCAGATGGCCGGCGCGGCCGAGCCG
>JAJZVE010000448.1 GCA_021845835.1 Pseudomonadota bacterium
CGATCTCAACGAACACCGGCTGCTGATCCTCTGTCACCTGCATCGCGGCGAGACATCGGTGACCGAGCTGGAGGAACGCCTCGGCCTGCGTCAGGCGCACCTGTCGCAGCACCTGGCCCGCCTGCGCGGCGACGGGCTGGTGCGGGCGCGCCGGGAGTCGCGGTCGGTGCATTACAGCCTGGGCAGCCGCGAGGCGCGCCTGCTGGTGGAACGCCTGTACGAGCTGTTCTGCAAGGCGTGACGCCGCCGGACGGTTGCGTGGTTTTGAATATATGGCTTGACGCCTGCAGGAACCGTCCATAGGGTCGGCGCGGGCGACATGGCGGCCGACGTCCGCATCCGTTTCCGGCGCCCGCAACGCACCGACGGGGGTGACGCGCGTGAGGCGATCCAGCCGGTTCGGCACGTCGCGCCGCCACGCGCCAGCCGCGGCGCCGCGGGCCATGCGATAGGCATGAGCGTCCTGCAATCCGTGCTGGCCGTGCTGTCGGGGGGCCTCGTCGGCTTCATGCTCGGGCTGATCGGCGGCGGCGGCTCGATTCTGGCGACGCCGCTGTTGCTGTATGTCGTCGGCCTCGCGCCGCATCAGGCGATCGGCACCGGGGCACTGGCGGTTTCTGTCAGCGCGTTCAGCAACTTCGGAGTCCACGCCCGCGGCGGCAACGTGTATTGGCGCATGGCCATCCTGTTCGCCGTGGTCGGCGTGGCCGGCGCGGCGATCGGATCGAGTCTCGGCAAGACCTTCGACGGCAAGCGTCTGCTGTTCCTGTTCGCGATTCTGATGGTGGTCGTCGGGGTGCTGGTGTTGCGCCGCGGCCTGCGCCACCCGGCGCGCGACGCCGCCCGCACCGTGGAGCGTCCGGCCAGCCTGCGCAGCATGGCCCTGGTGATGCTGACGGCGCTGGCGGTCGGCTGCCTGTCCGGCTTCTTCGGCATCGGCGGCGGCTTCCTGATCGTGCCCGGCCTGCTGTTCTCGACCGGCATGCCGATGATCTACGCGGTCGGCTCGTCGCTGCTGGCGGTGGGCAGCTTCGGGCTGACCACGGCGGCAAATTATGCCACATCGGGCCTCGTGGACTGGCCGGTGGCGGGCGAATACATTGCCGGCGGCATCGTGGGCGGACTGCTCGGCACCGTGCTGGCCGTCAGGCTGGCGCCGCGCAAGGCCGCGCTGAACCAGGTCTTTGCCGTGCTTGTCTTCATCGTCGCGGGTTACATGCTGTACCGCAATGCCACCGCGATGGGGATCGGCTGAGCCGGCCGAACTGGCTTCGATCCGGCTGCGACAACTACAATGACAGAAGATATAATGGGAGAATGAGAATGACCGCGCTAACCGACAATCGACGGGCGGTTCTCAAGGCAGGATTGGCCGTGGCGGCCGGCGCGGTGGCGTTCGCCGCGCGGCCGTTGCAGGCCGCCGAGGCAAGCCTGCTGCCCGCGGGCGCGAAGGCCCTGCGCGAGCTTTCCGCGCGGCTTGCCGCGACGCCGCGCCGGCGGGACTTCAAGACGGTGCCGATGATTCTGGACAATCCTGACCAGTGGGACGATGCGGCGCTGTCCGAAGTGCTGGCCTATCGCGCCGAGCCGCGCCAGGTCTGGGACAACACCGATCTCGGCGGTCCCTGGCTCAACCTGATGCGCAATTCGTTGAACGGCCAGGTGTGGGGGTTCCGCCATCCCGACTGCCTGGTGGTGTCATCGACGCACGCCAGCGCCCATCTCGCGCTCTACGACCAGGCGATGTGGGACAAGTACCAGCTCGGCAAGCTGACCGGCGGCAAGTTCAAGACCAACACGCTGATCGAGGAACCCAAGGCGGCCAGCGCCAGTGCTGCGGACTACGAGAATGCGGAAGGCCCGTTCTCGCCGCGCGACAACGCCATCCCGGCGCTGCAGCGGCGTGGCGTGGTGTTCCTTGCCTGTCACAATGCGATCTGGGAACAGGCGGCGCGGCTGATCGAAATGGGCAGCAATCCGGACGGGCTGTCGCACGACGCGCTGACGGCGGAACTGACCAACCATCTCATTGCCGATGTCGTGCTGACGCCGGGCGCGGTCGCGACCACGCTGGAACTGCAGCGCGCCGGCTTCCAGTACGCGAAATGAGGATCGCCATGCACGCACTCTGGCGACGGGCGCGGATGGCGATGGCGATGCTGCCGCTCGCGGCGCTGCCGGCCGCGGCGCAGCAGCACGGCGCGGCCCCTGCGGACATGTTCCCGCCCTGGCAGCACGGCGCCAACAACGACGTCCAGCCACGCGGGCTCGAATTCACGGTGCCGGGAATCGACTCCCTGGCCGACTTCCACGGCGATGCGACCGACCCGAAGCTCGTGCTGTATGTCGGCGGCAACTACTATTTCGCGATGGCGCCGCTGGTGCAGGCGTTCGAGCAGGCGAACCCGCAATACCGGGGCCGCCTCTACTGGGAAACGATCCCGCCCGGCCGGCTGGTGGAGCAGATCAAGGCCGGCGGCACCGTCACCTCCGGCAACATGACCTGGACCGTGAAGCCGGACGCCTATTTCGCCGGCTACGCCAAGGTCAGGCAACTGGTCGCCGAGGGGCTGCTCGCCGGTCCCGCCGTTCCCTACGTCACCAACACGCTTGCGATCATGGTGCCAAAGGGCAATCCGGCGCAGATCAGGGGACTCGCCGATCTCGGCAAGCCGGGCGTGCGGCTGGTGATGCCCAATCCCGAATACGAGGGCATCGCGCGGCAGATCAAGGCGGCGCTCGGCAAGGCCGGCGGCGCGGCGCTGGTCGATGCCGTCTATGGCACGAAAGTGCATGACGGCAGCACGGTGCTGACGCAGATCCACCATCGGCAGACGCCGCTGTGGCTGATGCAGGGCCGCGCCGATGCCGGCGTTACCTGGCAGTCGGAGGCGCTGTTCCAGGAGCAGGCGGGCCACCCGATCGGGCACGTCGATATCCCGGATACCGAGAACAGCACGGCGATCTACGCCGGGGCCATGGTGACGGGCGCGCCACATCCGCAGGCGGCGCAGGCGTGGCTCGGCTTCATCCGCTCGCCGGCGGCGCTGGCGATTTTTTCCCGCTATGGCTTCAAGCCGTACCTGGCAGCCGAGTGACGACGGCATGCCGCGAGAGGAGGTGACGATGACAACGCTGGCCGTGGGACGGATGGATTCCGGTGCCGAGGCGCGCACGCTCGGCGAACGCAACTGGCGCATCGCGGCGATCGCGATGCTGTCGGTGCGGTGCATCCAGGGCTTCATCTACTGGGGCGGCGGGTCCCGCCGCTTCATCTATGCGCCGTCCAAGCTCGATCCGACGCAGCCGACCTGGATGGCGAACAAGTTCCAGACCGCGATGCCGGGCGCGCTGCTCGGGATGGAGCACGTGATCGCCTACATGCTGCAGCATTTCTGGCTGCTCTATGCCGGCGTGATCCTGTTCAGCGCCGCCGAGCTGGTGGCCGGGGCCGCGCTGATGGCCGGGCTGATGACGCGGCTTGCGGCGCTGGTGTCGATCGGCTTTTCGATCGTGCTGATGCTGATGTTCGGCTGGCAGGGCGCGACCTGCATCGACGAATGGACGATGGCGGCGTGCAATCTTGCGATGGGGGCGACGCTGCTGCTGGCCGGCAGCGGTGCCTGGTCGCTCGACAACGTGCTGCTGCGGCACACCCGGGCGCTGGCGGGCCGGCCGTGGTTCCGCTGGTCCGCCGGCAGCCTGCCGCTGCCGCTCGGCGACACGGCGTTCCGCAATCTCGGTCTGCTGGTGCTTGCCGGCGTACTTGCCTTCGATATCGGCACCTACAGCTACTACCGCGGCTCGGTCGTGACATGGTTCCACAGCGGCCCGGTCAGCCCGACGAGGCACCACTTCACGCTCACGCAGGCGGTGCTGCTGCCGGACGGCGGCGTGCGCTTCCACATCTACCTCGACGGCGGCACGCCCGAAGCGCCGGCGCACATCATGGCGGCGGTGCTGAGCGGCGCCGACGGTCACGCGCTGGCGACCTGGGACACGCAGGCGCTGTCGCACCTGCCGGCGGCGATGATCCGCAACGACTTCGCCTACAACAAGTTCAGGACGGGGCCGTACGGGCTGCTGGCGGGGATGGGGGCGATGGCGACCATCACGTTGCCGCCGCCGGCCGATGCGCATCCGCCGGCGGGGCCTGCGACGCTGAAGGTGACGGACGTGAACGGACGCAGCTTCACGGCGAAGATCGAAGCCGCGGCGGCGGATTCCGGCGGCTGATGCGAAAACGCCGGCGCGCGTCAGCGCGCCGGCACCGCCGCCTGCGGCGTCGGCAGACGCTCTGCCGCGCGGTCCTCGCGCACCCGGAACGCCCAGGCGTAGAGCGCCGGCAGGAACAGCAGCGTCAGCACCGTCGCCACCAGCAGGCCGCCGATCATCGCCAGTGCCATCGGTCCCCAGAACACGTTGAAGCTGAGCGGGATGAACGCCAGCGCGGCGGCGAGCGCGGTCAGCACCACCGGGCGCGCGCGGCGCACCGTGCTTTCGATGATCGCCTCGCGCAGGTGCAGGCCGGCTTCCTGGTCCTGGCGCACCTGATCGACCAGAATGACGGTGTTGCGCATGATCATGCCGCCGAGCGCGATCACGCCGAGCAGGGCGACGAACCCGAACGGCGCGTTGGCCGCCAGCAGCGCCGCCACCGCCCCGATCAGCCCGAGCGGCATGGTCGCCAGCACCAACAGCACGCGCGGCAGGTTCTGCAACTGGATCATCAGCAACAGCAGCATCGCCCCGGCCATCACCGGGAACACCGCGATCAGGGCGCTGTTGGCCTTGGCCGATTCCTCCGTCGCTCCGCCCACTTCCACGCGCACGCC
>JAJZVE010000449.1 GCA_021845835.1 Pseudomonadota bacterium
CGGCGCCGCGCGCCAGCAGCGCCAGCGCCAGCGGATAGAGGCGATGCTCCTGCGCCAGCACCCGCGCGGCGAGGCGTTCAGCGGTGTCGTCCGGCAGCACCGGCACCGCCGCCTGCGCCAGGATCGGCCCCTCGTCCAGCGCCGCCGTCACCAGATGCACCGTGCAGCCGTGCAGCTTCACCCCCGCCGCCAGCGCCCGCGCGTGCGTGTCCAGGCCGGGGAAGGCCGGCAGCAGGCTCGGGTGGATGTTCAGCATCCGCCCGGCATAGCGCCCGACCAGGAACGGCGTCAGCCGGCGCAGGTAGCCGGCGAGGCAGACGATCTCCACCCCCGCCCCCTCCAGCGCCGCCAGCACCGCCGCTTCGTGCGCCGCCCGGTCGCGGCCGAACCGGCGATGGTCGATGGCGACCGAAGGCACGCCCGCCGCCTCGGCCAGGGCGAGGCCGGGCGCGTCCGGCACGTTGGCGACCGCCAGCACGATCTCCGCCGGGTAGCCGGGATCGGCGGCGGCGGCGAGCAGGGCGGCGAAATTGGAGCCGCGGCCGGACAGCAGCACCGCCGTCCGCCGCCTCATGCCGGCCAGCCGTCGGGCAGGTCGATGCGCACCGCGGGCACGCCGGGGGCGGCGACGATGCGGCCGATCTCGAACACCGTTTCCCCCGCCGCTTCCAGCAGCGTGCGCGCCGCCGCCGCATCGCGCACCACCAGCGCCATGCCGATGCCGCAGTTGAACACGCGCAGCATCTCCTCGGCCGCGACGCCGCCGGTGCGCGCGAGCCAGCCGAACACCGGCGGCAGCGCCCAGCGCGCGGCATCCAGCTCCGCCACCGTGCCGTCCGGCAGCACGCGCGGCAGGTTGCCCGGCAGGCCGCCGCCGGTGATATGCGCCGCCGCGCGCAGCAGGCCGGCCCGGTGCAGCGCAAGCAGCGGGCGCACATAGAGCCGCGTCGGCGCCAGCAGCGCCTCGCCCAGCGTGCGGCCGGGCGCGAACGGCGCGGCGTCGGACCAGCTCAGGCCGGACGCGGCGACCACGCGGCGGACCAGGGAAAACCCGTTGGAATGCACGCCGTCGCTGGCGAGGCCAAGTACCGCATCGCCGGCGGCGACCCCCCGCGGCAGCAGCGTCCCGCGCTCCGCCGCGCCGACCGCGAAGCCGGCGAGATCGTAGTCGTCCTCAGCGTACATGCCCGGCATCTCGGCGGTCTCGCCGCCGACCAGGGCGCAGCCGGCGCCCCGGCAGCCTGCTGCGATGCCGCCGATCACCACGGCGGCCTGCGCCACCGCCAGCCGGCCGGTGGCGAAATAGTCCAGGAAGAACAGCGGCTCGGCGCCCTGCACCACAAGGTCGTTGACGCACATGGCAACGAGGTCGATGCCGACGGTGGCGTGCTGCCCGGTCTCAATCGCGAGTTTCAGCTTGGTGCCGACGCCGTCGGTGGTGGCGACCAGCACCGGGTCGGCGAAGCCGGCGGCGCGCGGGTCGAACAGCGCGCCGAAGCCGCCGATGCCGCCGAGCACGCCGGCCCGCGTGGTGGCGCGGGCGAGCGGCTTGATGCGCTCGACAAGCGCATCGCCGGCGGCGATATCGACGCCGGCTCCGCGATAGGTCATGCTCGGCATGGCGGCCCCTGGGCTATCCTGCGGCCGTCGGCAGCGCGCTTGCGGCCCCGCGCGCCCGACAAACCACAGCGGGGCGGCATGCGCAACCGGAGCAGCGAATGCCCGACGACGCCCGCGGCCTTCCCCCGGGCCACGCCATGCAGGGCGCGGGGGTGGTGAATGTCGCCAACATCATCACGCTCGGGCGGCTCTGCCTGGTACCGGTCGCCGTGTGGCTGGTGCTGGAGGGGCAGACTTTCGTTGCGTTCTGGCTGTTCCTCGCCGCCGGCGCGTCGGACGCGGTGGACGGCTGGCTGGCGCGGCGGCGCGGCCCCACCGCCGTTGGCGCCCTGCTTGACCCGGTGGCCGACAAGGCGTTGCTGGTCAGCATGTACGTGACGCTCGCCGCCATCCATGTCTTGCCGAACTGGCTCGCCATCCTGGTGGTGTTCCGCGACGTGCTGATCGTGGGCGGCGTGCTGGCGCTGTCGGTGCTGGGCATGCCGGTGGAGATCCGGCCGCTGATGGTCTCCAAGCTCAACACCGTGCTGCAGATCGTGCTGGTCGCGGTGGCGCTGCTGCACGCCGGCCTCGGCGTCTCCACGCCGATCCTGCCGGCGCTGGTGTGGCTGGTCACGGCGAGCACGCTGGCGTCCGGTGCCGCCTATGCCGCGCAGGCGGCGCGCACCCGATGAGCGGGCCGCTGCTGCAGGAGCCGGTGCGTCCCGCCCCGCCCGCCATGGCGGCGCCGATGCCGGCGCGGGAGGCGACGCGGGCGCAGCGGCTGGCGCTGCTGGTCGGACTGCTGGTGGTCGCCTGGCTCGCGCTGCAGTTGTTCGCCTCGGTGCTGCTGCCGTTCGTGGCGGCGGCCGGGATTGCCTATTTCCTCGACCCGCCGACGACGCGGCTGACACGCGCCGGCGTGCCGCGCGGGGCCGCGGCACTGCTGATGGTGGTCACGCTGATCGCCGCCGGCCTGATGTTCGCGCTGCTGCTCTACCCGCTGATCCTGTCGCAGATCGGCCTGCTGATCGGGCGGGTGCCGACCTACGTGAACGCGCTGCGTGGCTTCGCCACCGAAGTGATTGCGCGGCTGCAGGAGCGGCTCGGCCCGGACTATGTGGACGAAAAGCTGCGCGACCTGGTAAGCGGCCAGGCCGGCGCCATGCTGGGCTTCCTGGCAGGGGCGCTGAGCCGGCTGATCGGCGGCGGGTTCGCGCTGTTCAACGTGATCTCGCTCGCGGTGGTGACGCCGGTGGTGGCGTTCTACCTGCTGCGCGACTGGCCGCGCATCGTCGCGCGCGTCGATGGCTGGCTGCCGCGCCGCTATGCCGGCGTGCTGCGCGCGCAGGCGCGGGAGGTGGACCGCATCCTGTCCGCCTGGGTGCGCGGGCAGGCGGTGTGCTGCCTGGTGCTGGCGCTGTTCTACGCGGTCGGACTGTCGGCGGTGGGCCTCGAACTGGGGCTGATCGTCGGGCTGGCCGCCGGCGTGCTGTCGTTCATCCCGTATGTCGGCACCATCACCGGTGCCGTCACCTCGATCGGACTCGCCTTCGCGCAATTCCCCACCTGGATCGGCATCGCGATGGTGGCGGGCGTGTTCGTCGCCGGCAACCTGCTGGAAGGCTACGTGATCTATCCGCGCTTCCTCGGCGACCGGGTGGAGCTGCATGCGGTCTGGGTGATCTTCGCCCTGTTCGCCGGCGGCGCCGCGTTCGGCTTCCTCGGCGTGCTGCTGGCCGTCCCGGTCGCCGCCGTGATCGGCGTGCTGAGCCGGTTCTGGCTGCGCCGCTATCTCGCCAGCCCGCTCTATCTCGATCCGCCGCGCGCGGACAGCGTGGAGCCGTAGCGCGCGTGTCGGCGACGGTGATGGCGGCGGTGCTGCTGGGGGCCTTGCTGCACGCGGTCTGGAACGTGGCGGTGCGCGCCGGGCGCGACCGGCGGCGCGAGACGGCGTGGCTGGCCGCGACGGCGGCGCTGATCGCCGCGGTGCTGCTGCCCGCGCAGGTGCTGCCGCAGCCGGCGGCGTGGCGCTACGCGGTGATCTCGATGCTGCTCCACGGCGTCTATTACGCGCTGATGGCGGAGGCCTACGTGCGCGGCGGCGTGGCGCGCGCCTATCCGCTGATGCGCGGCGTGGCGCCGTTGCTGGCGACGCTGGCCGCGTGGTTGCTGCTCGGCGAGCGGCTGACGCTGCCGGGCTGGGCCGGGATCGGCGCCATCAGCGCGGGCGTCGCGCTGCTGGCGCGCGGGCGCAGCGACGACAGGGAACGTTCGGCGGTGCTGTTCGCGCTGGCCAACGCCGTGGTGATCGCGGCCTACACGGTGAACGACGCCATCGGTGCGCGCGTGTCCGGGGCGCCGATGGCCTATGCGCTGTGGGTGTTCGTGCTGAGTGCCGCGCCGGCGCTGGCCTGGCTCGGGCGGTTCGGCGTGCTGTCGCGGCCGACGCGGCGCGAGCTGGCGCGTTCGGCAGGTGGCGCGGCATGTTCCATTGCGTCCTATGCGCTGGCGCTGTGGGCGATGACGCGGGCGGAGGTGGCGCCGGTGGCGGCGCTGCGCGAGACGGCGCTGCTGTTCGGCATCGTGCTCGCGCGCGCGGTGCTGGGCGAGCGGCCGGGCGCGCGCGGCTGGGCGGCGGCCGGGGCGATCGCGGCGGGCGCGGCGGTGCTGCGGCTGGCGTGACGGGGCGGAATTGGATCGGGTTCAGGCGTCCACGCCCGCCGCCGCCTCGATCGCCCCGGCGAGGATATCGATGGCGCGGTCCAGGTCGGCACGACCGATGACCAGTGGCGGCGCCAGCGTGAGCACGCTGCCCTGCGTGACCTTGAAGCTGAGGCCGCGCGCCAGCGACGCGTACAGCGCCGCCTCGGCCGCCGCGAGCGCCGGGGTCCCGTCAGGCCTCACCAACTCGATCCCGATCAGCAGGCCAAGCCCCCGCACCTCGCCGATCAGCGGCTGCCGGCATGCAAGCTCGCGCAGGCGCCCGAGCGCATGGTCCCCCAGCTCCGCCGCCCGCGCCACCAGGCCCTCTTCCTCGATCACGTCGAGCGTGGCGAGGCCGGCCGCCGCCAGGATCGGGTTCTTCTCGTGCGTGTAGTGACCGACCGCCAGATCCCCGGCCACATCCAGATCGCCGCGCGCCAGCACCGCGGCCAGGGGCAGCATGCCGCCGCCAAGCGCCTTGCCGAGCACCAGCACGTCGGGCGCGACCCCGGCATGCTCGCAGGCG
>JAJZVE010000450.1 GCA_021845835.1 Pseudomonadota bacterium
ACCCAAATTCGGTGGCCGGTTGCCGCCGATCCAGCGTGGTGGAAATCCACAGCACCCGGCGGATCTGCCGCCGCGTAACCGGCAGCCGTCGGATGCGCCGCGCGGCACCGGATCCCGAGGTCGGGTTCTTCGCGGTTGACTATTATTCGGTTTATGCGGAAATCATCAGTCCCTGCGAAGCGTCGTGGACGTGTGCCCGGGAATTGCCCCGCGCAGCCGGTCCGGGCGCCGTACTGCCTGCGGCCCGGTGTCGTCTTCGCCGCGCTGGCGAAGACGGGCAGGACGCGGATTGCCCGAAACGGGGGTGCGGGCCGATCGGCGGCCCGGATGCGGGTCCTGGTCAGGCGGGTAATTTAATGCGAACGGATTTCGTGCTGCGCACTGATCCGTCAAGTTCGTGTAAAGGCATATCGCGATTCACGAATGGGAAATTTCAGTCTTTAAGGTTGCCTATCATGAGGTCAAGCCGACTTTTTCGCGCAGGCGCAATCGGGCTCGCCCTTTTGCTGGGCGGCTGCGCCACCTATCAGGCGTTGCCGCTGGCGAAAAGCGCAAATCTCAAGGCGAGCCTTGAGCAGCTTGATCTCACGGTGCCGTCCGGGGGGCCGAATAAGGGCCCGACGAAGATCGATCCGGGAAAGCCGCTCTCAGCTGATGAAGTCGGACTGATCGCGGTGCTCAACAGCCCGTCTCTCGCCGCTCAGTCGGGGCAACTCAGCGCAGCCCGGGCAGGCCTGCTCGCCGCGACGATTCTGCCCAATCCCTCGCTCAGCGTTGATTACGAGTTTTATCTGGGCGGTCCGGGAACCAGCAACTCGCTAGCCGCCTCCGTCTCGCAGGATGTCCGGTCGATCGTCACGTACAGTCCCCGCGTCCAGGCTGCCAAAGCCCGGCTTGGGCAGGTCAAGGCGAACCTGCTGTGGCAGGACTGGTTGGTCGCGCAGCGGGCGCGTCTGCTTGCCGTGGATATTTATGCCGATGAGCGCCGGCTGAAAATCCGCGGTAAAGAGCTCAGCCTTCTGGATGGCGAGGTAAACCAGGTGCGTGCGGCCATAGCGGCCGGCAACCTCACGCTGTCGGCCGAGGCGCCGCTGCTGGCCGCCAAGGCCCGTGCCGAAACCGCCATCGCTACCATCCGGATGACGCTTATAACGGACTGGCAGAATCTCGACGCGCTGATCGGCCTTGATCCGTCGGCGCATTTTGCGATCGCCGCGCCGGCTCCGGTCAGTTTGCCGGATAACGTCAATTCCCTGATCGAGACGCTGCCCAAGCGCCGGCCGGATCTCGTGGCGCTACGGCTCGGGTACCAAGCGTCGGATCAGGATGTGCGTGAAGCAATTTTGGGACAGTTCCCCGCCTTCGCCATCGGGCCGGCCGGAGGCTGGGATACGTCGCGCGTCTACTCGATGGGGCCAATCATCACCATGAGTCTGCCCATCTTTAACCGCAACCAAGCGGAAATAGCCTCGGCCCGGGCGACCCGCGCCCAGCTCCATGCCGATTATCAGGCGCGGCTTGACGACGCAGTGGGTACCAGCAAAGCCATTATCGCACGCATACGGACGATCCAGTCCGACCTCAGAGAAGCGCGGTCTGCTGCGGGGGAAGCGGGCTCGCTCGCAGCCTCTGCGCTGCAGGCCTTTGAGGAAGGAAACCTCGACGAGCGCGCTCTGACGGACTATCAGACAACGGCGCTCGAGCGCCGGCTGGACGTGCTCAACTACCAGCGGGCGCTCGACGAGACTACCCTGGCCCTCTCGATCGAACTTGGCACCGGCTTTCCCGAAACGATGCTCGTCTCTTCCGACAAAGTGAAACAGCCATGAAGAAGCTTTCCCTTATCGCCCTTGTGGCGGTGTGCGCGACCATCGTGGGCCCGAGAACCGTCCTTGCGGACGGTGGCAGCGCTGTCAGTGTGGCGGTAAACCTGATCCCCCTGCGCACGGGGAGCCTCCCCACGTCCGTCACCACCTACGGGAGGGTGGTGCCGTCCCGGAAGGCGCGGGAAACTCTTTCCGTGCCGGTTGCCACCCGGGTAAGCAACATCGAGGTTCAGGATGGCGAGAGGGTTACCAAAGGCGCACCCCTCCTGACGCTGGTCCCAAGCCCGGGGACGCGCTCAAGCTACAGGCAGGCCAAGCTGGCGCTCAAAGTTGCCCGGCAGCTCCTGGCACGGAGTCGTCAGCTGGCCGCCGCCCATCTTGAAACGTCAGCCCAGCTGGCGCGGGACGAAAAGACGGAGGCGGATGCAGAGACGACCCTGGAGACGCTGCAGGAGGAGGGTGCGAACGGTCCAAATACACTGAAGGCGCCGTTTGACGCCGTCGTCATGAGCATTGGCGCGATTTCCGGGTCGTTCGTTGCGCAGGGTGCGCCAGTAATCGAACTTGCCCGCCCAACTGATCTGGTATTCAAGACCGGCGTGGTGCCTGCGGAAGCCGCGGCGATCAAAAATGGCGACGAAGCTGTCATTACTCCGTTCAGCGGCAGCGGGGTCTTTCATGGCAAGGTGGTCCTGTGCGGGTCCGTAGTGTCGACGGCAAACGGCCTCGTCCCCATCGAGATCTCGCTGCCGGACGGCCCGTTGCTCACGGGACAGACGGGCAAAGTCGTGATCGATACCGGGGTAAGACAGGGGTATGTCGTCCCGCACGAGGCTATCTTGCTCGACACGAGTGGACAGACCTACATCGTGCAGTCGATTCATGGCGTCGCCCGGCTTGTCCCGGTTACCGTAATCACTTCGCAAGGTCACCAGGACCTGGTCGAAGGCGAGCTCGTTGCCGGGGCCCCCGTGGTCGGCACCGGCAACTATGAGCTCGAGAACGGGACGAAGATACGGGCCGCGGGAGAAAGTGCCGGCACGCGCCGGCCCGGCAATGCATCGATCGGGAAGGGCGCGCAATGAACTTCGTCGAAATGGTGGAGCGCCACTGGCGCTCTCTCCTGTTTACCGCATTTGCAGCGACCCTCGCGGGAGCGGTGGCGGCGATCAATCTCCCGATCCAGCTGTTCCCGACCGTCAGCTTCCCGCGGATCCGCATCGAGGTCGACAGCGGCAAGATGCCGGCCAAAACCATGCTGATCAAGGTGACGGAGCCGCTGGAGAAGGTAGCGCGTGCCGTGCCAGGCGCGGTCAACGTCGAATCGACCACCACCCGCGGATCGGCCCAGATCTACGTCGATTTCCCGTGGGGCCACAACATGACGAATGCGCTCCTGCGAGTCGAGACGGCGTTCGCGCAGAAATTGCCGGATCTGCCCGCGGGGACGGCCTACCACGCGCTCCAGATGGCGCCCAACGCGCTCATGCCGTTCGTCTCCTTTGCCTTGATCTCCAACACGGTGCCGCCTGCCGAGCTGCAAACCATTGCCAAGTACCAGATCGCACCGCTACTGACCGGAATCCCGGGCATCAGGAAAGTCAGTACGCTCGGCGGACAAACCAATGAGGTCGAGGTATACGTCAGCCCCGAGCAACTCCAGACGTATGGGCTGACGCCGAGCGACGTTGCCAAAGCCATATCGGGGTCGAACTCGTTGTCTGCCGTAGGTCGGCTCGAAGACAACGACCTGCTTTACCTGGTGCTGGCGAACAACCCGTTCAGATCCATCCGATCGGTCCGCAACGTCACCCTGCGCACGAAGCATGGCGACATCGTGCGCCTGGGCGACATCGCCAGGGTGGAGATGGGATCGATTCCGCAGTGGCTGCTGGTGGACAACGATGGACAGCCGTCGGTCAACATCAACGTTTTCCAGCAGGACAACGCGGACTCGCTGAAGCTGAAGAAAGAGGTCATCGCGAAGCTCGATGCCTTCATGAAGAAGGAGCCAAAGGGGATCATCGTCCACAAGTGGTACGACCAGACTGATCTCGTCAGCTCATCGATCGGCGCCATGGAAGAGGCGATCGTCATCGGCCTCGTCTTTGCCGCGTGCGTGGTGCTCGGATTCCTGCGCAACTGGCGGGCGGCGTTGGTGGCGATGATCACCGTGCCGATGTCGGTGCTGACCACCTGTGTGCTGCTGATCGCATTCGGGATGACGTTCAATATCATGACGCTCGGCGGCATTGCCGCCGCAATTGGTCTGCTGATCGACGACGCTATCGTCATGGTTGAACATATTTCGCGCCGTGCCGGCGTGCCTGGAACGGATCAGCCGCACCGGGCCGTGTTCGGTGCGGCGCGGGAGTTTCTGGCGCCCCTGACCGGGTCCAGCGTGGCCACCATCATCATGTTCATCCCGCTGGCGTTTCTCTCCGGGCTGACAGGGGCGTTCTTCAAGTTCCTGTCGATCACGATGGCGTCGTCTCTGATCATCTCCTACGCCTTCACGGTCCTCCTGGTGCCGGTGATGGCCCGCGGTCTCATCGACTTCAAGAAGTGGCACGATCCGTCCCACAACAAGGATAACTGGATGCGCCGTCTCCATGTGCGCCTGCTGGGCCGGCTCTTCGCAAGGCCGTGGCTGGCTATCGCCATCCTCGGCGTTGTCGCCGGTGTTGGTTATGTTGGCCAACGGCACGTCGGCTCAGCATTCCTTCCGAAGATGGACGAGGGCGGCTTCGTGCTGGATTATCAGACCGCACCCAGCACGTCGCTGGTCGAGACCAATCGGGAACTCGAGACTGTCGAGGCAATCCTCGAGAAGGACCCATACGTGGATACCTTCTCGCGCCGTACTGGAGCCGGCCTGGGAGGCGACCTCAACCTGCCTTACCAAGGCGACTTCTTCGTCGAGCTGGTTCCGCCGTCCAGGCGGCCACCGATCTGGACCGTGATGGCCCAGATCCGGAAGAAGATCGACGCCGCAGTCCCGGGG
>JAJZVE010000451.1 GCA_021845835.1 Pseudomonadota bacterium
GCCTCCAGCCGGCGCAGCGTGGCGGCGATGCGGTCGAAACTGTCCCAGTCGCGCGCGGCGCGGCCGATGCCGCCATAGACGACCAGCTCCTCCGGCCGCTCCGCCACCTCGGCGTCGAGGTTGTTCATCAGCATGCGCAGCGGCGCCTCGGTCAGCCAGGATTTCGCGCTGAGGTCGGTCCCGCGCGGCGCGCGGATGCGGCGGGCGTTGTCGTGGCGCGGACTCATGCGGCGGCCTCCGTGGGGCGCGTGTGCGTGATGCCGCCGCGCCAGACGCGCGCGTGCAGCGGATTGCAGCCGATCCGGTAGACCAGCTCGGCCAGGTCCTCGACATCCCAGATCGCGAGGTCGCAGGACTTGCCGGCCTCCAGCGTGCCGATGCGGTCCAGCCGGCCGAGCGCGCGCGCCGCCTCGCGCGTCACCCCGGCGAGGCATTCCGGCACCGTCATGCGGAACAGCGTCGCCGCCATGTTCATCGCCAGCAGCAGCGAGGTCAGCGGCGAGGTGCCGGGATTGCAGTCGGTGGCGACGGCCATGCGCACGCCCTGCGCGCGGCAGCGCGCGACCGGCGGATGCGTCGTCTCGCGCAGGACATAGCACGCGCCGGGCAGCATCACCGCCACCGTGCCGGCGCGCGCCAGCGCGGCGATGCCGTCGTCGTTCGCATGTTCCAGATGATCGGCCGACAGCGCGCCGAACGACGCCGCCAGCGCCGCGCCGCCGAGGTCGGAGAGCTGGTCGGCGTGCAGCTTCACCGGCAGCCCCGCGCGCCGCGCCGCGGCGAACACGCGCGCGACCTCGTCGGGCGTGAAGGCGATGGTCTCGCAGAACGCGTCGACGGCATCGGCCAGCCCCTCGGCCGCGATCGCCGGCAGCATTTCGTCGGCGATGCGCGCGACATGGGCGGCGCGATCCGCCATCGCCTCGGGCGGCAGCGCATGGGCGCCGAGAAAGGTCGTCGCCACGTCCACCGCCCGCACGGCGCCGAGCCGCCGGGCGACGCGCAACTGCTTCGCCTCGCTGGCCGGATCGAGGCCGTAGCCGGATTTCACCTCGATCGTGGTGACGCCCTCGGCGAGCAGCGCATCCAGGCGCGGCAGGCTCTGCCGCAGCAAGGCGTCCGCGTCCGCCGCCCGCGTCGCGCGCACGGTGGACAGGATGCCGCCGCCGGCCGCCGCGATCTCGGCATAGCTCGCCCCGTCCAGCCGCCGCGCGAACTCGTCGGCGCGGCTGCCGGCGTAGACCAGATGCGTGTGGCAGTCGATCAGGCCGGGGGTGATCCAGCGCCCGGCGCAATCCACGGTTTCGGCGGCGTCGCGCAGCGCGGCGGGCAGGTCCGCCTCCGGCCCGACATAGAGGATGCGCCCGTCGCGGCAGGCCACCGCGCCGTCACGGACGAGGCCGAGGCCGGGTGCGTCCGGCGCCAGCGTCGCCAGCCGCGCATGGCGCCACAGGCGGTCGGCGCGAGGCGATACGGCCATCCGGCAGGTTCCCGCGTGGTTGCCGGCCGAGTGTGGGCCGGGCGCCGCGCCGGGCGCAAGCCGGCGGCGTCAGCGCGATTGCTGGATCGCCGAGAGCACCCAGCGCCCGCCCGGCGCGCGCATGAAGGTCCAGTATTCGACCGTGCTGACCCATTCGGTCACGCTGCCATCGACGATGCGCCCGGCATTGTCGCGCGTCGCGTCGTGCATGGCGAAGCGCATGGCGACGGTCGCGTAGTCGCGCCCGCCCTCGCTCCAGGCCTCCGCCAGGTCGCCCTGCTCCAGCCGCACGTCGCTGACGATGTTGCGCACGCCTTGGCTCGCCTGCTCGGCCATCTGCTCGCCGAACACGCCGACCATTTCCGGCGTCGCCAGTTGCTGCAGCCGGTTCAGGTCATGCGCCGACCAGGCCGCCTGCACCGCGTACAGCAACTGCTCGAACGCCTGGTAGTCGGCCGGCGCGATCTCCAGCGGCCGGCCGGGCGCGCCGCCGCCACCGCCGCCAAAGGGCGCGGCGTCGGGGGGCGCGGCGGTGCGGGCATAGCCGTTGCCGGGCGAATAGGCGGGCTGGCCGAGCAGCCGGCGGAACAGCCAGCGCACCACCCAGACGACCAGGAAGATCTGGATCAGCAGCCCGATGAAGCTGCCCATGCCGCCCAGGCCATAGAACATGCCGTGGCCGAACAGCAGCCCGCCCAGCCCGGCGCCGATCAGCCCGCCCAGCAGCCCCGACATGAACGGCGAGTGCGATCGATAGCCGTAGCCGCCGCCATAGTTCGGCGCGCCGTAGGACGGCGCCTGCCGCGGCGTCAGGCTGCGCTGCATCGGCGCCGCGCCATAGGGCGAGGTGCGGGTGGAGGGCGGCGCCATGTAGGTGCGGGACCCTCGGCTGCCATAGGAACCGCCGCTGCCGGCCGCGGCCATCCCCAGCGCCGGGGCGAGCGCGACGGCAAGCGACAACAGGGCGACAAGCAGAAGGCGGGAGCGGCGCATGCGGGCTCTCACTGGTTCGCGATGACGGCGGATATGGTGCGCCGCCCCCGGCCGGAGCAGGGGGCGGCGCGGCAGGCAGGTCAGGCGCCGGCGATGGTCATGCCCTCGACCCGGATGGTCGGGGCGTTGACGCCGCGGCGGAAGCGCAGGTCGTTGGCCGGGATCATGTGCGCGAACATCTCCGGCAGGGTGCCGGCGATGGTGATCTCGGCCACCGGCTCGGCGATGGCGCCGCCGCGGATCATGAACCCGGCGGCGCCGCGGCTGTAGTCGCCGGTGATGCCGTTCACGCCCATGCCCATCAGCTCGGTGACATAGATGCCCTCGGCGATGTCCGACATCAGCTCGGCCGGGGAGAGCGCGCCGGGCCGCAAATAGAGGTTGCTCGGCGACGGCGACGGCGGGCCGCCGGTGCCGCGCGCGGCGTGGCCGGTCGTTTTCAGCCCCAGTTGCCGCGCGCTGCGGCTGTCGAGCAGCCAGGAGGTCAGCACGCCATCGGCCACCAGCTCGCGCAGCGCGGTCGGCACGCCCTCGCCGTCGAAGGCGCGGGAGGCGAGGCCGCGATGGCGGCGCGGATCGTCCACCACGTCGATGCCGGCGGGGAAGGTGCGGCTGCCCAGCTTGTCCTTCAGGAACGTGGTGCCGCGCGCCACCGACGCGCCGTTGATCGCGCCGGCCAGATGGCCGAGCAGGGAGGCGGCGACGCGCGGATCGTACACCACCGGCAGCTTCGCCGTCTTCGGCCGCACCGGGTTGAGCCGCGTCACCGCCCGCTCCCCGGCGCTGCGGCCGATCGCCGCCGCGTCCTCCAGGTCGGCCAGGTGCACGGCGGTGCTGTAGTCGTAGTCCCGCTGCATCGCCGTGCCGCTGCCGGCCAGCGCCGAGGCGGACACCGAGTGGCTGGTGCGCGTGTAGCCGGCGGCGAAGCCGGCGGAGGTGACCAGCGCCACCTCGGTGCGGCCGAACCCGGCCTCGGCGCCTTCGCTGTTGGTCACGCCCTTCACCGCCAGCGCCGCCTCCTCCGCCACGCCGGCGCGGGCGATCAGCGCCTCGGCGTCCGGCTCGGCGGGGTCGTTCAGGTCGAGCGGCCCGGCATCGACCGCCTGCGCCTCCTCGGCGAGGCCGGCATAGGGGTCTTCCGGCACCACCCGCGCCATCGCCACCGCCCGTTCCGCCAGCGCCGCGAAACCGGCCGGATCGACGGCGGTGGAGGAGACGATGGCGGCACGCCTGCCGACGAACACGCGCAGGCCGAGGTCGCGCCCCTCCGACCGCTCCAGGTGCTCGGTGCGGCCCAGCCGGCGCGCGACCGACAGCGAGGTGCCGGACACCAGCACCGCATCGGCGGCATCCGCCCCGGCGGCGCGGGCACGGGCGATCAGGTCGGCGAGGAGGTCGAGATGGGTCATCGATCCAGGTTCTCCGCTGCCCGGCCCCCCTCACCCCGGCCCTCTCCCGCAAGCGGGAGAGGGAGAAGGAAGGAAGCCGCTTTCACTTTCCCCTCTCCCGCTTGCGGGAGAGGGTGCCGAGCGCAGCGAGGCGGGTGAGGGCCTCGCCGCACGTCAGGCCGCCAGCCGCTCCGCGATCGCCGGCAGGCCCGGCACGCGGCCGGCGGGGCCGAGGGCGGCCAGCGTCGGGCTGGCGCGGAACTGGCGGGCGGCGGCGCGCTGCACGTCGGCGACGGTGACGGCGTTGATCTTCGCCACCGTCTCGGCGGTCGGCACCACGCGGCCGAACACCTGCAACTGCCGCGCCAGCTGCTCGCAGCGGCTGCCGGTGCTTTCCAGCGACATCAGCAATCCGGCCTTCACCTGCGCCCGCGCGCGCGCCAGCTCCGCCTCGGTCACGTCGCGCTGCACCTTCAGCAATTCGTCCAGCGTCACCGGCATCAGCTCCGCCGCCTCGCTCTCGCCGGTGCCGGCATAGATGCCGAACAACCCGCCATCCTGCGCCGGGGCGGTGAAGGCATAGACGGAATAGACCAGCCCCCGCTTCTCCCGCACCTCCTGGAACAGCCGCGACGACATCCCGCCGCCGAGCACGGTGGAGAGCAGCATGGTCGGGTAGAACTCGGCATCGCCATAGGCGACCGAGGGGAAGCCGAGCACGATATGCACCTGGTCGAGGTCGCGGTCCTCGCGGAACTCCCCGCCGGCGTAGCGGCCGGGTTCGGCATCCGGCGCCGGCTCGGCCGGCAGGTCGGCGAAGTGCCGCGCGACCAGATCGACGATCCGCTCATGCTCCAGGTTGCCGGCGGCGGCGACGACCGTGTTGGCGGTGGTGTAGTGGCGGCGCATGTAGCCGGTCAGCGCGTCGCGCTTCATCCCTCGGATGATCTCCTCCCGCCCCAGGGTCG